>JAXDMU010000288.1:0-4051 GCA_034665905.1 Aliidongia sp.
CGGAGGCAGATGTCTCACCGCCGTTGCGCGAGGCCGTTTCCGGCTTGCTCGCCGAGATTCAGCGTCTGCGCGCCGAACTCGACAAGGCCAAGGCCCGCGGCGCGCATCTGGAGCGGCTCGCCGACGAGGACGCGCTGATGCCGGTGGCGAACCGCCGCGCCTTCATGCGCGAGATGTCGCGGCTCATGTCGCTGGCCAAGCGCTATGACAGCGTTTCGAGCATCGTCTATATCGACCTGAACGGCATGAAGGCGATCAACGATCGCTTCGGTCACAATGCCGGCGATGCCGCCTTGCAGCGCGTTGCGCAGATTCTGATCGAAAATACCCGCCATGCCGATATCGTCGCGCGATTGGGGGGCGACGAGTTCGGCGTGCTGCTGGTCAAGACCGATCAGATCAATGCCGAGGAAAAGGCGGCGAAGCTCGCCTCGGCGATCGAACAGAATCCGCTGATCTGGCAAGGCGAGCCGGTTCTGCTCTCCGCCGCGTTCGGCACCTATTGCTTCAACGGCCAGGAGAGTGTGGCCGAGGCGCTGGCGGCGGCCGATCAGGCGATGTATCGCGCCAAGGAGGCGTGCAGACCACCCCGAGCCGACGACGATCAAACGCCCTGAAGCATCGAGGCGATCGTCGCAGCGTGCGGATGATCGCTCGATTCGAGCGCGTCGAGCACGCTGGGTGCAAGTACCGGAACGCGTTGGGCCAGCCGGCCAAGCTGAATGATGTCATCCTTATCGGCGATGAGGGCGAGCGCCTCGATGATCTCGGGCGTGGGTTCCTCACGCAGGAGACGCGTCAAATGGGGGCGGGCCTCGATCCGGCCGGCTCGCCCGAGCGCGCAGGCCGCCGCTTGCACCGCGGCCGGATGGAGATCGTCCAGCAATTCGATCAGCACCGCCGTCACGGGCGGTGACGCGCGGACGCACCGGCAGGCATTCGCCCGTAGATGCGGATCGCCATGGCGGAGCAGCCGAAGGAGCGTCTTTTCGGGTAACACCGCATCGAGTGCTGCTGCGGCCGCAACGGCGGGCCCGAGCGTCGGCCCGATAAATACGCTCTGAACGATCCCGGCGACGACCACGTCACCGGCCGCCCGTCCACCGATCCGGGTCAACGCGCTGAGGGCCGCAACCTGTTCCGGCACGAGCGCATCCTTGCCCCAGCCGGAAAACCGCAGGCACAGCCGAGCCAAAGCCGGGACGGCCTCGGCGAGTTGCCGCCGTCCGGCCTCGGCCGTCAAGCCGACGCAATCCTGTAGGCCGGCCACCGGCAATGCCGCGATCAGTGCCGCATCGGTTGGAGCAGCCTGAATCATCGGCCGCAGGTCCGCTACCGCCGAGTCGTGAGGTGTGATCGGGAGCGGACGTTGCCCGAAGAGATCCATTTGCCTGTCAACCAAGAGAGCGGCTCCCACTTTGTCGCACCGGCTGAGGGTGTGGGGATGGATTGTAGCGTCAGTTCCGGCAGGAGGAAACCGGCCTGTCCGGCCACGGATTTCCGGGTGCCGATCTACGGCGGGTGCCAAGTCGCACCCTCTGGCGCCGTAAACTTAACCGAGATTGTTCTGTAAATAAGCAATCCAGATGAGTTATTTGCGCAAATGGGGTGTTGACATTAATATTCATCAACTATAAACAGGGTGGCGTGACGCATTCAACCGCGCCCACAAGACTTTCGGTGAATTCGTTGAATCCCTAATCCGGAGGAAATCACCATGAGCAACGCATCCCAAACCCGGCCGGCCGGCCTGTTCCTGTTGCAACTTCAGAGTTCGACCGGCGGCCTCCTCGGCGCCCCGCAGCTCAATCTCACGCTGACTGTCTATACCCCGACCGAGCAGGTAACCGGTTTTGCCGAAGTGAGTCAGGCTGTGACGCCGCCATCCGGTCAAACCAAGTCGCATGTGAACGGCGTTCTGATTTACGAAACAGTCACGGGGTCTGGTTCCAAGGTTCGTATCGACGTGACGGGTTATCCCATTATCCAATGGCCGCAGCATGCCGGTATCGGGCCGGTGATTCCGACGAACTTCAAGGCCACGGTCTTGCTCAATCCCCAAATGACCGAGGGCGCCGTCGATTATCAGTGGCAAACGTCAGATGGTACTTGGCATCACACACACCAACCCATCGCCAAGGTCTGATCGATCCAAGGCGACAATGATGAATTGAGCGTATCGACTTAGACTAGGTACAGGCAACCTCTCCCGCATTACGAGAGAGGTTGCCTGCGAACATCAGGTATTCAGATTTCGGGTGATTCTACCCGAAACCATCTTGCTCTAGCGTGCAGCACCACCGGCCGCCACTGTACCCAAGCCGCGATTGGGCCGGCGCCGCGGCCGCGATGCCGACGGTGCCGGGGAACGACGCGTGTCGCGCGGGGCGGCCGGCTGGCTCGGTACCGGCGTGCCGGCGCGGAACGGGTGGTCGGCAACGACCGGAACCTTGAGGCGGATGATCTTTTCGATGTCGCGCAGAAAGGCGACTTCCTCGCCGTCGCAAAAGCTGATGGCGATACCCTCGGCACCAGCCCGCGCGGTGCGGCCGATCCGATGGACATAGCTTTCCGGGATATTCGGCAATTCGTAGTTGATGACGTGGCTGACGCCATCGACATCAATGCCGCGTGCCGCGATATCGGTCGCGATCAGCACCGGTGTGGCGCCCGACCGGAAATTCGCCAGCGCCCGCTCCCGCGCCGATTGGGATTTGTTGCCGTGAATCGCCTCGGCCACCAGGCCATCACTGGCCAGTTGCTCGGTCAGACGGTTGGCCAGATGCTTGGTCCGGGTGAAGACCAACGCCCGCGTGATCGCGGGATCCTTCAGGACATGGGCCAGCAGATGACGCTTCAGCCCCTTATCGACGAAATAGACCGATTGCGTGATGCGTTCGGCCGTGGTCGCCTGCGGCGTCACCTCGACCTTGACCGGATCGCGTAAGATCGACCCGGCCAGCGCCTGGATATCGGCCGGCACGGTGGCGGAAAAGAACAGCGATTGCCGCTTGGCCGGCAGCAGCTTCAGCACGCGCTTCACATCGTGGATGAAGCCCATGTCGAGCATGCGGTCGGCCTCGTCGAGCACGAAAATCTCGATCTTGCTGAAATCGACATGGCCCTGGCCGGACAGGTCGAGCAGCCGGCCGGGGGTCGCGACCAGGATATCGATGCCGCGGCGCAGCCGCTCGATCTGCGGCACGGCGCCGACGCCGCCGAAGATCACATCGGTCGTGAAGCCCAGATGGCGGCCATAGGCGCGGAAACTGTCGCCGATCTGGCTGGCAAGTTCGCGCGTCGGCGACAGAATGAGCGCGCGGATCGGCCGACGCCCCTTGGCCGGCGCCGGGGTGGCGGCCAAACGCTGGAGAATCGGCAGCGCGAAAGCGGCGGTTTTGCCGGTGCCGGTCTGCGCGCAACCGAGAAGGTCGCGTCCGGCAAGGACGGGCGGCACGGCTTTTTGCTGAATCGGGGTCGGCTCGGTATAGCCTTCTTCGACGACAGCCTGCAAAAGCTGAGGGATCAGGCCGAGAGCGGCGAAATCGGAAATGGGATGACCTTTCATGGACAGGCGAAGTGCCTGATGCGTTAATACATTGTGCGGCGCAGCAAAGCGAGCGGGAAATGTGCAGCGCTGCTGCGCCCATTGTCCGCAGGCGGGTTCACGGGATTTAACAGAATGGCGCCGACAAAATACCATCAGTGCGGCCGAGACGGCACTCGTCCTGGAATAGGGGACCACGATCGGCGGCGATTCCGCGCCGTGATTCGTTAGAACCGAACTGTCTCACTCGAACAAATCATCAAAAGTACGATAAAGTATGCAGATGATTTTGCCGGGAGGCTGAAAATGCCCGAGATCGAACGACTGACCATCACCTTGCCATCCGAAATGGCCGCGGTCGTCAAGGGGGCGGTCGCGGGCGGCGACTACGCGTCGAGCAGCGAGGCATTGCGCGATTGGAAGATGAAACGCACATTGCAGCTTCAAGAACTCGCGGCGCTCAAGACTGATATCGACAAGGGCCTGACCGACGTGACCGAGGGG
>JAXDMU010000289.1:0-3129 GCA_034665905.1 Aliidongia sp.
TCATGCCCGGCCATCGCCGCCATCGGCCCGGTCGAGCCCCAGCCGCTGATGCGGCCGAAAACAAGGCGGGGATTGTCGGCCAAACAAATCTCGGGGCCAAGGCCAAGGCGCTCCATGACGCCCGGCCGGAAGCCCTCGATCACGATATCGGCGGCGGCGATCAGCCGGCGGGCCGCAACGATGCCGGCCGGCGACTTCAAATCGAGTGCCACTGATTTCTTGCCGCGCGCCGGCACGTCGAACCGCGGTTCGACGCCGATGCCGAGCCCGCCCGGCTCCCGCCGGTCGAGCCGGATCACGTCGGCGCCCAGATCGGCCAGCATCATGCCGGCAAAGGGCACCGGCCCGATCGCCGCCATTTCGATCACGATGATGCCGTGCAGAGGCCCGTCCGCCATGGTTGGTTCCGTCCGGGGTTACTTCGGCGGATGCACGAAGCCGATTGTGCCGATCCGCACCGTATCGGTGAAATCGGCGCCCTCGTTCGCGGTACCGGTCAGGTTGGCGGCCGAGAGATCGGCGCCGCAAAAATTCGCCCGGCCGAGATTAGCGCCGGTGAGATCTGCCTCCGTAAGATCGGCGTGATCGAGCCGGCTCGACTGCCAGCGATTCTGCCCAAGCGGCCAGGCGCTGAGATCGCTGTCGCGCAGATCGGCATGAACCAGCCGCGCCCCGCGCAGATTGGCGCCGCGCAGATCGGCCCGGCGCATCTCCACCCGATCGAGCCGGCTGACAAACTGACGATCCTTGCTCAATTGCAAGGGACCGAGATCGCATTCGTGCAAATCGGCGAAATTGAGCCGCGCGCCCACCAGATTGGCCCCGCGCAAATCGGCCCGGACCAGTCGGCAGGAGCGCAGATCGGCCCCCTCGAACTGTGCCGTCTGCAAGGCCGCCCCCTCCAGATCCATGCCGACCATAATGGCGCGATTGGCCTTCAGCATGGTCAGCGTTGCACCGGCCCAACCATGGCTCTTGCGCAGATCGAACTCGCTGACATCAAGTGGCTTGCCCTCCCCGTTGCCGGCGATGAACATCGAATGCTGGTGAATCAGCGATTCGATCGTTTCATCGAGCGTGCCGATCGACGTGCCGGCGACCCGATCGGTCATGACCCCGCTCATGTCGGCGCCGCCGGTCTCGACCATGCTCATGTCGGCGCCGGCCAGGATGGCGTTTTTCAGGCTGGCACCGCGCAGATCGGCACCATTGAGATCCGCGCCTTCGAGATTGACGCCGTCCAACACGGCATTGCGCAGATCGGCGCCCACCAGCTTGCAATTGCGCATCTGCGAGTCGGTGAAATCCGTGTGCTGAGCGACCGCGCCAGAGAGCTTTGCCTGCGTCAGGTTGACATTGACCATCCGCGCACCGCCCAGATCAGAGGCTCCACTATCGACGACCACCGATTTGAATTCACCCGGCCGCACGCGCTGCACGATGCCGCCGTCACGCAGGTCGGCATCGTACAGATCGGCACCGGTCAAATCGGCGGCACGCAGGCTGGCGCCGCGCAGATCGGCGCGCACCAGCTTGGCGCCCCGTAGATCTGCCTTCGCGAAATTGGCACCAAACAGTATGGCACGATTGAAGATCGTCCCCGCGCAACGCGCCTCTGACAGATCGGCCGCGGTCAGATCGGCCTCCGTCAGCTCGCACCCGCGCAGATCGAGCCGAGAGAGATCGCGATAGCTCAGCAGCGCACGCTGGCCGCCCGATCGCCCGGTCCGGTACATCTCATGCCGCTTGATCGCAACCGCGAGTTCTTCCTGACTCATCGGCGTGCGATGCCGCACCACCGTTTTTTCGGCCATCGGGCGTTTCCGAAAAATTATAAGCTTCGCGCTTAGGGTACGGTGTTTGATAGGGTTTCCACAAGGAGATTGCGCGATCGCCCCAGGCCCAGCCACGCGCTGGACGGGTTGCCATGGGGCCGCGGTTTCCTTTCGCTGCTTGAAACATCCCAACCGAAGCTCGCGCCGACGCAATCTCGCTGCCACTTCACCACATCACAGCCTTTTGAAAATCAGCGATGTATTGACGCCGCCGAACGCAAAATTGTTGCTCATCACATGCTCTATCTCGATAAGTCGCGGCGCCCCCATCACATAGTCCAGCGGCGCACAGCGCGCATCGACATGCGCCAGATTGATCGTTGGGCAAAACCAGCCGTCCCGCATCATCTCGATCGACAACCACGCTTCGATCGCACCGCATGCGCCAAGCGAGTGACCGAAAAACCCCTTGAGCGAATGAATCGGCATGCTCCCGCCCAACACGGCGTTGGTGGCGCTCGTCTCGGCAATATCGCCCCATTCAGTCGCGGTACCATGGCCGCTGACGAAGCCGATCGCGGCCGGTTCGAGGTCAGCATCGGCAAGGGCCAGCCGCAACGCCCCTTGCATGGTTTCCGCCTGCGGCTGGGTGACGTGACTGCCGTCCGAATTGCAGCCGAAGCCGACGATCTCGGCGTGGATACGGGCGCCGCGGGCGCGGGCATGCTCGTATTCCTCCAGGATCAACGTCCCGGCCCCCTCGCCGATCACGAGTCCATCGCGATCCCGGTCGAACGGACGTGGCGTCGAACCCGGTTGATCATTCCTCGTACTGGTTGCAAACAACGTGTCGAAAACCGCCGCGTCGGTGATGTCCAACTCCTCTGCCCCGCCCGCGATCATAATGTCGGCTTTGTTCCAGCGGATGGCTTCATAGGCATAGCCGATGCCCTGGCTGCCCGACGTGCAGGCGCTGGAGGTTGGAATGATGCGGCCGGTCACGCCGAAAAACAGGCCGATATTCACGACCGTGGTATGGCCCATCATTTGTATGTAGTTGGTCGCGTTGAGATGTTTCGATGCGCCATGCATCTTGAGTTCGTAGAAACCCAACACGGCATCCGGGCTGCCGAACGACGAACCATAGGCGGCACCGGTTCGGCCGCCACGCACCACCGGGTCGTCGAGCAATCCGGCATCAGCCAGCGCCCGCTCGGTTGCGTAGACCGCCAGACACGACACACGCCCCATGGTCCGCAATTTCCTGCGTGGATAGCGCTGCTCGACCGAGAAATCCGCGATCGGTGCCGCCAGCCGCGTGTGAACGCCGGAATAGCGGTCCCATTCCGGCATG
>JAXDMU010000290.1:0-3722 GCA_034665905.1 Aliidongia sp.
GCCGGTCCGCGGCCTTGCTCATCATCGCCGGTCCCCGGCCTTGCTCATCATCGCCGGTCCCCGGCCTTGCTCATCATCGCCGGTCCCCGGCCTTGCTCATCATCGCCGGTCCCCGGCCTTGCTCATCATCGCCGGTCCCCGGCCGGGACGCCATGAGCGTCACGCGGGGGAGCCCGCAGAATGCACGTTTGCCGATCGCACATGCGGGGTCCAATCTTCCGGCGATCATGCGTCCTGCTCATCTCGCCCTCGCCCTCGTCGTCGCCCTGATCTGGGGTGGAAACTTTGTGCCGATCAAGACCGCGCTCGACGATTATCCGCCGTTCCTGCTGCTGGGCTTGCGCTTCGTGATTGCGGCCCTGCCGATCTTTTTCGTGCCGCGACCGCCGATCGCCTGGCATCGGCTAATCCTGATCGGGCTTGTGCATTTCACCGCACAATTCAGCTTTTTGTTCCTCGCCATGGCCCATGGCATGCCGCCGGGTCTGGCCGCTTTGGTGATGCAGAGTCAGGCCCTCTTCACGGTACTGTTCGCCAGCTTTATCCTGCGCGAGCGGCCCAGCACCCGGCAGACCATCGGCCTGCTGCTCGCCCTGTGCGGCCTCTCGCTGATCGGTTTCGGCATCGGCGGCGATGCGACCCTTGTCGGCTTCGGCCTGACGCTTGCGGCCGCGGCCAGTTGGGCGTGCGGCAACATCATGGTGCGCGGCCTGGGCAAGATCGACATGATGCCTTTCGTCATCTGGGCCAGTGCCGTGCCTCTGGTGCCGGCCTTGGCGATGTCGCTAATCTTCGAGGGGCCCGATGTGGTGATGCACGCGCTCGCCCATCCGAGCCTGCCCGGATTGGCGTCGCTGCTCTATCTGGGGTTTCTCTCGACACTGGCAGGCTGGGGCATCTGGAATTATCTGCTGAAGCTCTACCCGGCGAGCATTGTGGCGCCGTTTTCGCTGCTGATCCCGGTGTTCGGCGCGACCTCGGCCTGGTTCGCCTATGGCGAACGCTTCGGCCCGACGCGGCTCGGCGGCATGGCGCTGATCCTGGCCGGGCTGGCCGTGGTCACGCTGCGCCTGCCGCGCCTGTTCGGGGCAAGATCACGCCGGGTCGCCCATGAGGCGGTGCGGCGGTAGGCGCCCTTCCCTACACATACAGTCTTTCGCCCTTGAGATCGGCATAGAGCCCGGCGACCTGTTCGGCATAACCGTTGAACAGCAAGGTCGGCCGACGCTCGCCGGTGCCGAGCACCCGTTCGGTCGCCTGGCTCCAGCGCGGGTGCGGCACTTCGGGGTTCACATTGGCCCAGAAGCCGTATTCGGCGTCCTGAAGCGACTGCCAGTAGGATTTCGGCCGCTCGGCGACGAAGCTGAAGCGGGTGATCGATTTGATCGATTTGAAGCCATATTTCCACGGCGTGACCAGTCGGATCGGCGCACCATCCTGCTTGGGCACCGGTTTGCCGTACATACCGGTGACGAGAAACGCCAGATCGTGCGTCGCCTCGGCCATGGTCAGCCCTTCGACATAGGGCCAGGGATAGAAGAACTGGCGCTGGCCCGGCGCGATCTTGGAGTCGAGAAAGGTTTCCATGCGCAGATATTTCGCCCCGGCGAGCGGCTTCGCCAGATCGACCAGAGTCTTCAGCGCAAAGCCGGTCCAGGGCACGGCCATCGACCAGGCTTCGACGCAGCGATGGCGATAAAGCCGCTCTTCCAGTTGCACCTGCTTCAGCAGATCGTCGATATCGAGCGTCCGCTCCTTTTCGACCATGCCGTCGAGCTTGATCTGCCAGGGCCGGAGCTTGAGCGCCTGCGCCTCCTCGGCGATATCCTTGTCCTGGCCGAATTCGTAGAAATTATTGTAGGTGGTCGAATAGCGCGCATCGGTCACCGGACGGTCGAGCGTGTAGGCTTCGTTGCGCTTGGCCGGATAAAGCCCGGCGGAGGGATCGGCCTCCGGCGTGCCGGCGCCAAGCGCATGGGCAAACGGTGCCGCCGCGGCCAGAACGCTGCCGAGCCCGGCCGCCTTGATCAGGTTGCGCCGATCGAGAAACACCGATTCCGGCGTGGCATTCCGCTCCGCCATTTCCCAGCCGCGCCGCCGTTTGATCAACATAGTTTCGCTCCTCAATCACGCGCGCAGAGAGTTAGACCTGACGGTGCGGCGCGGCAAATCACCAATCGGTGTGATGGCTAACGGTCGAAGAAATTCAGCGACAGCGCATTTTGCCGCCCGATAACGAGAGCTTGGCGCGACGAGCGCTCACATCAATGCGGCGCAAGCGCGCTGGATGCGTGTGCAGGCATCACGCAGTTTCTCGGTCGAGGTCGCGTAGGAAATCCGGAAATGCGGTGCGAGGCCGAACGCCGTGCCCTGCACCACCGCCACCCCCTCGGTTTCCAGCAGATAGGCCGCGAAATCGCCATCGCTCTCGATCAGCGTGCCGGACGGGGTGCGACGGCCGATCGTGCCAGCGCAGGACGGATAGACATAGAAGGCGCCGTCCGGCACCAGGCAATGGATGCCCTGCGCCTGGTTCAGCATGGCGACCACCATGTCGCGCCGCGCCTTGAACTCGGCATTGTGGTGGGGGATGAAATCCTGCGGCCCGTTCAGCGCCTCGACCGCCGCCGCCTGGCTGATCGAGCACGGGTTGGAGGTCGATTGCGACTGCACTTTGGCCATCGCCTTGATCAGCGCTTTGGGGCCGGCGGCATAGCCGATGCGCCAGCCGGTCATGCAATAGGCCTTGCTGACGCCATTCATGGTCAAAGTCCGCTCCTTCAGCCGCGGCTCGATGGCGGCGATGGTGGCGAAGACATGGCCGTCGTAGAGCAGATGCTCGTACATATCGTCGGTCAGCACCCAGACGTGGGGATGTTCGAGCAGCACGTCGGCCAGCACCCGCAATTCCGCCGCCGAATAGGCCGCCCCGGTCGGGTTCGAGGGCGAGTTCAGCATCAGCCATTTGGTCCTGGGCGTGATCGCCGCCCGAAGCGCCTCGGCCCCCATCCGAAAGCCCGAATTCTGCCCGCACGGCACGGCGACCGGCACGCCGTCGGCCAGATTGACGATATCGGGATACGACACCCAATAGGGTGCCGGAATGATCACCTCGTCACCCGGATCGAGCGTCGCGACCATGGCATTGAAGATGATCTGCTTGCCGCCCGAGGCGACGGTGATCTGGTCGGTCGTGTAATCGAGCCCATTCTCCCGCGCGAACTTGGCGACGATCGCCTTTTTCAGCGCAGGCGTGCCATCGACCGCGGTATAGCGCGTCTCGCCCCGGCGAATCGCCGCGATGCCGGCTTCCTGGATATTGGCCGGCGTATCGAAATCCGGCTCGCCCGCCCCCAGCCCGATCACATCGCGCCCGGCGGCGATCAGTTCATTGGCGAGCGTCGTCACGGCGATGGTGGGCGACGGCTGGATTCGGTCGAGACGTTGGGCAAGGAAGGGCATCGGGGATTCCGAGGTAGCTAGAAAGAGGCGCAGGGTAATCCGGTGGGCGCTGCGGTGCAACAGCGGGCGGCGGGCCGATCCACCGCGATGGAGCAGACTGACATACTCCGCCCTCTACTGTCCGGTTCCCTCGAAACTTTCCGGCGCCGGGCTGAGTACCGTTGTGCCGTCCGGCTCCACCTGCAACACAGCGAGCCCGCGTTCGGCCGTGCCGTCCGGCAGCAGGCGGAAAATCCCGTCGGCACCGGCGAAGCCGCTGG
>JAXDMU010000291.1:0-9110 GCA_034665905.1 Aliidongia sp.
GGCGCGAGCGGAGGGACGCAGCAATTCGGGTCTCCTGGACAGGGCCACGACAGGGGCGTAGGTACGGCGCCGGGCCGGATTGAGAATGCCGGGAACGTTAGCCCGGCCAGCCGGTACCGCAAGTGAAATTCCTGTAAGCTATGGATCGGTGAGGTTTTGCGATGAAGGATGCAATCGTACTGGTGAGCGGCGGGCTCGATTCCGCGACCGTGGCCGCCATCGCGCGGGCCGAGGGCTATCAGGTTCACGCCCTCTCGTTCGATTACGGCCAGCGCCACATCCTGGAACTGGAGGCCGCGCGACGCGTCGTGGCGGCCCAGGGCATCCGCCACCACGCGGTGATGAAGATCGATCTGCGCGCCTTCGGCGGCTCGGCGCTCACCGCCGATATCGACGTGCCCAAGCATCGCGACCTGGGCGCGATGGGCCACGGCATTCCCAGCACCTATGTGCCGGCCCGCAACACGATCTTCCTCAGCTTCGCGCTCGCCTTCGCCGAGGTGAGTCAGGCGCAGGACATCTTCATCGGCGTCAATGCGCTGGATTACTCCGGCTATCCCGATTGCCGGCCCGACTATATCCAGGCGTTCGAAACCATGGGCAACCTCGCCACCCGCGCCGGGGTCGAAGGCACCGATCGGCTCAAGATCCACGCGCCGCTGATGGAACTGACCAAGGCCGGGATCATCCGGCGCGGCACCGAACTGGGTGTCGATTACCGGATGACCCTGTCCTGCTACGACCCGGCCCCACCGAATCTGGCGTGTGGCGCCTGCGATTCCTGCCAGCTTCGCCGCAAGGGCTTCGAGGAGGCGGGCGTGCCGGACCAGACGATTTATCGCCCGACGGCGGTGTGACGAGATCCGCGCCGAGGCGCGTTGCCTTTACTGAATGCGGGATTTTCCCCCTGTTGCTCATCCCCCGGCGGCGGCTATGGTGCGCCGCCCGGCGTGGCGCGGGTGGTGGAGGAATCGGTGTCGACGGAAAGCAAATATTTCTGCCCGCTACCCTGGGCGCATTTCTATACCGAACCGAACGGTACCGTGTCGCTCTGCTGCGTCGCCAATCCGCCGCTCGACGGGCCGGATCGGCGTCCGCTGTCGATCCAGCGCCAGAGTCCGCGCGAGATCTGGAACTCCGCCGCGTTCCGCGCGGCACGGCAGCAAATGGCGACCGGCGAGGCGTCGCCTTTTTGCACCTATTGCTACAAGAACGAAGAAAACAATGTGCCGAGCTATCGGCAATTCGCTCTGTCCGAGTTCTCGACGATTCGCGGCCGGCCGATCGCCGAGATCGTCGCGGCCTCCGCGGCGGCGGGCTGGACGGCGGAAGATCCGGTCTATGTCGATCTGCGCCTGGGCAATCTGTGCAATCTGAAATGCCGCATGTGCCATCCGGATTTCAGTTCGCAGATCGAGCGCGATCCGATCCATGCCGCGTGGCGCCGGGGCGATCGCGATACCCGCGTGCTCGATCTCACGCATCGCTTCGACAACAACCTCGAACATTGGAGCGAAAGCCTGCAATTGATCGAGGAACTGGCCGAATTCACCGAAGAGGTCGAATTTATCCAGTTGGCCGGCGGCGAGCCGACCATCAACAAGGCGCAGCTTCAGCTGTTGCAAACGCTGGTCGAGCGCGATCAGGCCAAGCGTATCCGGTTGACGATCTGGTCGAACCTGACCTCGATCCAGCCCGGCTTTTATAAATTGCTGGAGAATTTCCAGCAGGTCGTGGTGTTCGGCAGCACCGATGGCTTCGGTGCCACCTATGAATATATCCGGTTTCCCGGCAATTGGGCCGCGTTCGACCGCAATGCCCGGGCGCTGGCCCAGATCCCGCGGCTCTGCCTCTTCATGTCACCGGTGCTGCAAGCCTATAACGCGCTCGATCTGACCCGGCTCTATGATTGGTGCCTGGATGTGGGCGCACGGCCCCAGATCAATATTCTGAACCAGCCGCTCTATCTCGATTACCGCATTCTGCCGATGCCGGCGCGGCATCTCGCGGCCGAGCGGCTGGCGGGCTGGATCGCGCGACATCGCGCCCATCCGCTGGTCGATGAGAAATTCGCCGCCAGCCTGGACGGGCTCGCCGGGGCGCTCGCCAATGAGGATGATCGGCTGGGCGACGCCGATATCGACGCCTTCATGCGCTTCACCGACGATCTCGATTCGAGCCGGGGCCAGGATATCCGCGCCGCATTGCCGGAGTTGTTCGAACTGTGGCACGCGGCGCATGGCTGGAGTCCGGCGCGGTGAGGCGGACGGGTCGCTGATGTTCGCCTCCTTCTGGCTTTACGCGAGCCTGCCGCCATTTCTCGTGGCACTGGGCGTCACAAGGCTGCTGCGGCCGGGCCGGCGCAAATTCGGCCGAACGCTGGCCGAGATTGGGCCGGTGCTGGGCTTTCTCGCCGGCTTCGTCGGCGTGGTGCGCGGCGTGCCGTTCCTGAACAACGTCGCCCATCATCGGATCGGCGAGGGCGCGGTGCTGGCGCTGGCGGTCGCCTTTGCTTTGGCGCTGACCGGGCCGGGGCCGCGCCTCGGGCGGTACGCGGCCCTCGGGGCGGCGGTGCTGGCACTGGTCTGGCAGGCGCAGGGCGACGACTGGCCGGTCGTCGCGGTGGCGTGCCTGGTCGCCCTGCTCATCCTCGACCGGCTGGTCTTCCTCGCCCGGATCGGCGCTTCGGCGATGCTGGTGCTCGCCCTGGCCTCGCTCGGTCTTGCGATGGTGGCGATGTCGGCGCGGGCCGGGCTGCTCGGCGGTCTGGCGCTGGCGCTGGCCGCCGCTTCGGCCGGCTGGCTGGTCTGGGCGCGGCCGTTCGGCAGCGCCAAGCCGGGGCTGGCCGCGGCGGTCAGCGGCGGCATGGTCTTCGTCACCCTTGCCTTCGCCGTGGCGCAGAGTGCGGCACGCACCCCGTGGAGTCTGGCGCCGCTGCTCGCCTGTTTCTGGGCCGAGGCGATCTTGCGGCAATTGCCGTTCATCGCCCGATGGGCCAAGCGCAAGCAGCGCCGCCCGGCCGCCCTCGCGCTGTCGGCGGCGCTGCCGGTCGCGGTCGCCATGGTGCTGGGGACGATTCTGCCATGACCGGTCGGGCTCGCCGGAATCTTCAGGCCGGGGCCGGTGCGCTCTGGGGGCTGTTCATCGATGACGGGCTGCTCGCCTTCGGTCTCATCGCCTGGATCGCGCTCGCCGCCCTGCTGGTGCCTTTCCTTGGTCTGACCGAAATCGGTGGCCCGATTCTCTTTGCCGGTGCCGCACTGGTTTTGATCGGCAGCCTGCTCAGGGTACGGCGACGGGCTTCCCGGCCCGCGAAATCCCCATGAGGTCGGACTCCGTGGTTCGCTGGCTGGGCTACCTCGCCATGTGTGTCGGTATGTTCATGGCGATCCTGGACATCCAGATCGTGGCAAGCTCGCTGCCCGAGATTCAGGCCGGGCTGCATATCCCGCTCGAGGCGCTGAGCTGGGTGCAGACCGCCTATCTGATCGCCGAGATCGTGGCGATTCCGCTGACCGGATGGCTGACCAGCTTGCTCTCGCTGCGCCTTTTGTTCCTGATCGCGGTCACCGGGTTCACGCTGGCCAGCATCGGCTGTGCCGAAAGCGCCAGCTTTGCCGTGATGCTGGGTTTTCGCGTGATCCAGGGCTTTGCCGGCGGCGTGATGATTCCCGCGACCTTCACCGCGATCTTCACTCTGTTTCCGCAAAACCGGCAGATCGCCGCCACGGCGGTCGGCGGGCTGCTCGCAATGGCCGCGCCAATGCTCGGGCCGGCGATCGGCGGCTATATCACCGACACCTGGTCATGGCCGTGGCTGTTCCTGATCAATGTCGGGCCGGGGATTCTGTCGGTCGCGGTCGCGGCCCTGCTGCTGCGCACGGCACCGGCCGACCGCTCGGCCCTGGAGCGGCTCGATCTGGTCAGCTTGATCTTGTTCGCCGTCGCCCTGTCGGCCCTGGAGATCGGCCTTAAGGATGCGCCCGGCAGCGGCTGGACCGGCCAATGGCCGCTGTCGCTCTTTGTCGTGTCCGGGCTTGCCGGGACGATCGCGATCCGGCGCTGCCTCGGCCGGAGCAAGCCGCTGGTCGAGATCCGCCTGTTGTTCCGGCGCGATTTCGCCACCGCGTGCTTCTTCAGCTTCACGCTGGGCTCGGTACTGTATGGCTCGGTCTATCTGCTTGCGGTCTTTCTCGGGCTGGTCCGATTCCACACCGCTTACGAGACCGGTCTCACCATGATCGTGGCCGGGGCCGCGCAATTCATCGCCCTGCCTTTCGCCGCCTTCCTGGTGCGGCGGGTCGACGCACGCCTACTGACTGGTTTCGGTTTCGCGACCTTCGCGCTCGGTCTGGCGGCCAACGGCTTCATGACCTTCGAAAGCGATTATGACGCACTGTTCTGGCCGCAGGTGCTGCGCGGTATCGGCGTCGTCTTCTGCCTGCTGCCGACCACGTCGGTGGCACTCGAGCCCTATGAAGGTGCTGCCTTGGCCAATGCCAGCGCACTATTCAACCTGATGCGCAATCTGGGCGGGGCGATCTGGATCGCCTTGCTCGACACTATCCTCGAAGGCCGGGATTCCCAGGTTGCGGCGCTGTTGCGCCGCCTGCATGGCGGCGACCCGTCGGCGGCGGCCTTCGTCGGCCTGCCGGTCGAGGCGTTTCACGGCCAGCGCATCGAGTCGCTGGACGACATCAGCCAGTTCGTCGACCCGCTGATTCAGCGCGCGGCCGCAGTGGCCGCATTCAATCAGGCTTGGTTCGCGCTCGGCGGGTTCTGTGTCCTGTCGCTGCTGGCGCTGCCGCTGCTCAAGCGATCTTCAGCAGCGCCACGCTGATATTGTCGTGGCCGCCACCTTCATTGGCGAGCGAGGCCAGACGGCGGCACCGGTCGAGCGCGTCGACCTCGCGGGGGCCGGCGGTGAGGGCGCGCGCGAGATCGTCGCCATCCTCCAGATAGTTCCAGAGACCGTCGGTGCAGAGCACCAGCCACGCACCCATTTCGACCGGGACTTCTTCGATATGGATGATGATTTCGGTATCGACGATGCCCAGGCATTGGGTAATCGAATGGGCGCGACGGTCGCTCTGGGCGGCTTTCCGACTCATCATGCCGGAAGCGACCATGTCGGCCAGCCAGGAATCGTCGCGAGTCAGCAACCGACCCGATGATCCATTCACCAGATAGGCCCGGCTGTCGCCGACCCAGCCGATGATCGCACGTCCCTGCCCTATCAGGGCGGCGGCGATCGTCGTTTCGGGCAGGTCCTTGCGGGGATGAGGCCGGGTTACCGGCACCGCGACAACGGCCGCTTGCGCCGCCTCGATCGCCCGGCGCATCGCGGCGGCCGGGTCGGCTATCTCGTCGGCCGTCAGCACAGCACAAAGTGCGGCGATCGCCGCGGCCGAAGCCGCCTCGGCGCAATTGGACATCGACACCCCGTCGGCAACGGCCAGAAACGCCCCGCCACTGGGCAGGCGCGCTGCGGCGGCGGCATCCTGGTTGATCGATCCCGCTCGATGTGCCCGGCGGCCCCGGTCGCTGAGGGCCGCCAAACCGGCATCGATCGGCAGCATCAGCCCGAAGCTCTCCGATGCGGGTCGGAACAGGCCGCAGCGCCGGCAAAACCCGCCCGGATCGCAATCGGCCGCATCCGGTGGGCAGGAGCAGGTCTTGTGGCGCTCTCCGGCCGGCCGGGTCGGCGGATCGTCCGGCACCGTCGTGCCGTCGAGCGCGTTTCCGCAGGTTTGGCAGAATCGGTCTTTCGGCTGACCGATGGCGTGGCATCGGGGGCAGATCGTCATTGGGAACGCAAATGGCCGCACGCGCCGCGAAGCGCGACGGGCGGCGGTGGAACTGGATCAGGGCGAGGAGGTGTCACCGGGAACCTGCATTACCCGCCCTGAAGTAGCGAGCGTCCCCATGGTGTAGGCAAGCCGATGATTTGACGCAAGAGTCCTGATACGGCGTCCCCAACGGAATGCAGATGTATGACGAGACGGCCGACTCAGACCAAGGGTGGCTTCCAGCTGGTGGGATCGGGCTCGCCGCGCGTTGGATGGGCCACGGCCGCATAAAGCCCGTAAGCCGCTCGCTTGAGGCCGTCGCGCGTGCCGCTCAGACCGGGCGAGTCCGGCCGAAAGCCCAGGCGGCGGAGCCGTCCGTTGATCCGATGCACCGGGGCAAGCCGTTCGACCGAGCGCAGATCGTAATTGAAGCTGACCGCGATCGAGACCTCATTGCCGTTCTCGGCCCAGTGCGGCGCCGTGCACGGAACATGGACACCGTATCCCGCGTTCAGCGCATGGTCGGTCGCGTCCTGCCGCCGATCGTCTTTGAAGACCGCGCCGTTGACGTCACCGTCGAAATAGCGTTCCAGCTCCTCATCGGAAATCACCGACTTGTCCGCCTGATCGTGAACGCTGAAGCGCTTGCTGCCCGCCACCTGCATCAGAAAATTCACGTCGGAATCGATATGATAGGCGGTGACGCGACGCGGCGATGCGATCAGCACGGTGGCCCGCGCGTTCAGCAGATCATCGCGCAACGCCGGTCCGACCAGATCGATAATGCCGGTCAGCATCTTGCGCATGACCGGCCCGAGCAGCGGATCGTGAACGACCGATTTCAGCATGACGAGGGAGTTATTGACCTGGATATTTTCGATTGTTTCGGCCAGCGACAGCCGGTCGACCGTGCCGGCTTCCCATCTGTCGAATACTTTCACCGGGCCGTTCGACCAGTAGACGGCGTTTTTCTTCGCCAGCCGTTCGGCCAGTGCGGCCAATTCCGGCAGTTCGAGCAGCGGGTGGCCCTTCAAGCCATGCTCGAACATGAAGGTCGCCCGATTGTAGAGCGTTTTGAACGCCGCGTCGGATCGGGGGAGCAAAGTATCGGGCGCGATCGCCCTTTGATCGGGATCGGCCGATCCCGCGCAGTCGCTCGATTTGCCATCCATTGCCGGTCCAGGCCCCCGTGAGAGAATCCATCTGCCGATGAAACGCGTCTGTGACGCGCCGGCGCGAAGCCGGCCGCCGCTCTTGCCTTACGAACTCTCCGCCGTCCGACCTGTTCCAGTCGCAGCGAGAAATTTATCCGCGGCTATTCCCCTGGATATCGACAAGCAAAAAGCCCCGCCGGTCAGGCGGGGCGATTTGAAACTTGCGTCGGTTCTTGCCGCTATGGCGCCAGCGGATTGTTGGTGGGGAATGCGGCGGCGCGGGTCCCATTGTCGATCTGAAAACTCTTGCCGCCGGTGCGTGAGTCGCGGTTGCCGTTATTCGTCCAGACGACATTGACGGTCGCGGCACCGATATGGCCGTCGAGGACCGCGGTATTGTTTTGCCGGATGTCGCCCGGCACGCTGGTCGCAACGGCCTGATTGTTCGTCCAGCTGTTGTTGTTGCCAACGGCGTTGGACAGTTCACCACGCCAAGTACCGGCCAGTGCCTTGTCCAGATTGTTGTTGTGGGCGCTATTGGCGGTTACCGTGACATTGTCGGTGAAGAACAGATGGATACCGCGTGCACCATTGTTGTAGCTGGTGTTGCCTTGGACAAGCGATTTGAAGGGATATGCCGCCAATCCCGACTGGGTGTTTTGGAAATCGTCCAAGATGATGCCGTTTCCATCGGTATGGGAGCCGGCGACGAACGATTCGGCATTATCGTGGGACACGTTGTTTTCCACGATGATGTGATAGGTCGCACTGGTATCGGCGCTGGTCGGGGTGAACGAAACCGACCGCGGTTCGTAGATCGAAATCCCCGACATCTGAAATCCGTTGAAATGCGCATTGTTGTAGGTGGTGTTGCCGATGATCCAGTACCAATCCTTGAACAGCGCACCGATCCCCTCGCCGCCGCAATCATGAATGAGATTGTTGAGCGCCTGGAAATGATGGCCCCAGCCAATCAGCCCGCTGCCGTTGGTGACCGGTGACGAAGTCAGCCCCAGATTGCCGCCATCGATTTCGAAACCGTCGATAATGATATAGTCGGATTCGGCATCGATGACGTCCTGCATGCCACGGGCGGTGGCGACGATTTTTGCCCCATGCAAATTGCTCGATCGGTAGACGACATAGCCGGTCGGCGAGTTGGCGTTGCCGCCATGGTTGAGGAAGGTCGAGTTTTGGACGGTGTAGGTACCGTTGGCGACATTAACGCAATCGCCGGCCCGCAGCAGACCGCTGTCATCGGCATGCTGAAGCGTTTTCCACGGCGTCGCCGTGCTCGTACCGCCGGCATTGTCGGAGCCGGTTGCTGACACATACCAATTGCGCAGGCAGGAATAGGCCGCAGAGGACGAGGGAGTGGGCGTGGGCGTGGGATTGGGGGGCGGCGTGGTGGCGACCGCCGTGCCGAACACCGTTACCGTCACGCCATTGCAGCTGACCGCACCGGCATTGTCGGTCAGGCAATAGGTGAATTTATCGGTCGCACTCGAATTCTGGGCGAGCGTTGCGAAGAAAGCTCCGGGTGTATAGTTCACGGTCGTTGAGCTGATTTGCCGGACGACGCCGTGTGTCGTTGATGTCCCCAGTGATTTGATCGAGGCGCCTTGCCCGGCGGGGATGATCGCATGGCTGGTCAATTTGACGCCAAGGGAGAGGTTGGCCAAGACCGCAGGCGATTGCGGTTCTGCCGTCAGGGTCTGTGCAAATGCCGTGTTGCTGAGGAAAAATGAACCAGTCGCCATGAAAAGCCATGCACCAAGCGTGACAGTTAATCGCGAATTGCCAACAAATGTACGCTCGTTGTTTCCATTCATCTGAAATGTCCCGTAGATATTAATGTTCTCGTAATCATTAGCCAAATAAACAAAAGTACAAATGGCCCCGTTACGATGGTTTTGTGTATATTGGACGAAGATTAACTGAATGTTAAAGCGACAATAATATCGCTCACGGCCGCTGTGACATTTTTTGGCGAGAAACATTAGTAAAAAGTTAAGTCTACACTTATATGAATGCTATAGTATGGAATTAAGGTTATATTCATCAAGTGCTGACGGTGGTATTTCGAAGACCTGTCCTCGAATAGCGTCTATATACGTCGCCTTAGATCATCCGAAATCGTGGCAATTTACGGCCTGGAATGGGATAC
>JAXDMU010000292.1:0-6535 GCA_034665905.1 Aliidongia sp.
CGAATTGCGCGCCGATGCGGAACATGACGCGCTCGACAAGCTCTCGACCCAAGTCGAAAATGCAATGTCAGGCGGCGCCGATCTTGCGGCCGTGGCGCAGCAATTCAATTTGAAGCCGATCACCGTCGCGGCGACCGACAACACGGCCAAGGATCCTTCCGGGGCGCTGCTGTCCGCCTTGCCGATCCCGGCAGCACCCGTACTCAAAACACTGTTCGATACCAGCGTCGGCGCGACCAGCAACCTTGAGGAAAGCCAGGACGGTGCCGCCTTCTACGTCGTCCGGGTGGACAACGTGACTCCGCCGGCACTCCGACCGTTCGACGAGGTCAAGGGTCAGGTCAAGGATGGCTGGACGGCCGACCAGCGCGTGGCGAAAGTGGCGGCGCAGGCCAAGGAGCTTGCCGAGGCGGTCAAGCCCGACATGACGCTGGCGAAGCTCGCGGGAAGCCGCAAGCTCGATCTCAAGACCACGCCGCCGGTCACGCGCGGCAACGAGCGGCATCTGGCGCTCCTGCCTTCCGACGTCATCACCGAGCTGTTCAACGGCGAGATCGGCGCCGTCTCGACCGGGACGACCTCGGATGGCGAGTTCGTCGCGCAGCTGAAAGAAATTCAGCCGGCTGCGCCCAGCGCCGATATCAACGGTACGGCGCAACTGAAAAAGCAGCTTGATCAGCAGCTCGGGCTGGAGACGCTGGAAGGGTTTCAGCTCGCCTTGCGCGATCGCTATGCGGTCGACATCAATCAAGCGGCAATCGACCGGCTGCTGGGCGGGGGTGCCAACCAGTGACCGCCCTGCCCAGCTTCGCCGATTTCGCGGACCGCTTCGAATCCGGCGCTCCAGTTCTGGTGTGGACCACGCTGGTTGCCGACCTGGAAACGCCGATCTCGGCGATGATGAAACTGGCCGACGGCCGGCCGATGAGTTTCCTCTTCGAGTCGGTCGAGGGCGGCGCAGTGCGCGGTCGCTATTCCGTGATCGGCCTGAAGCCGGACATCATCTGGCGTTGCCACGGCGGCAAGGCCGAGATCAACCGCACGGCCCGGTTCGATCGCAACACCTTCGCACCGGTCGAGGCCGCTCCGCTGGCGAGCCTGCGCGCACTCCTCGCCGAAAGCCGCGTCGAGATTCCGCCCCCGCTACCGCCTATGGCCTGCGGCCTGTTCGGTTATCTGGGCTATGGCATGATCGGTCAGGTCGAGCATCTGCCCGATGCCAACACCGATACGCTGGGCGTGCCCGATGCGCTGCTGATCCGGCCGAGCGTCGTCGCGATCTTCGACAATGTGCTGGACCGCGTGACGATCGTCACGCCGTGCTGGCCGCAGGACGGCGTCACCGCCCGCACCGCCTATGACGGGGCGCGGACCCGGCTGGCCGAGACCGTGCAGGATTTCGACCGCGGCCTGCCCCATAGCACAGAGCGACGCGACGATGTGCCGGCCCCGGAGCCGGTCGCCAACATGACGCGGGCCGCGTACCACGCGATGGTCGAGCGCGCGAAGGACTATGTCCGGGCCGGCGATATCTTCCAGGTCGTTCCGTCGCAGCGCTTCGTCATGCCGTTCCGCCTGCCCGGCCTGGCGTTTTATCGGGCACTGCGGCGGCTCAACCCGTCGCCCTTTCTGTTCCTGCTCGATTTCGGCGATTTCAGCGTGATCGGCTCCAGCCCGGAGATTCTGGTCCGGCTGCGCGACGAGACGGTCACGATCCGGCCGATCGCCGGCACCCGCCGGCGCGGCGCCACGCCCGAAGAAGACAAGGAATTGGCCGCCGATCTGCTGGCCGACCCCAAGGAACTGGCCGAGCATCTGATGCTACTCGATCTGGCCCGCAACGACATCGGCCGGGTCGCGCGAATCGGTACGGTACGGGTCGCCGAACAGCTGATCGTCGAGCGCTACAGCCACGTCATGCATATCTGTTCGACCGTTGAGGGTGAAATCGATCCCAAGAAGGACATGATCGACGCGTTGATGGCCGGCTTCCCCGCCGGCACCGTTTCGGGTGCCCCGAAGGTCCGGGCGATGGAAATCATCGACGAACTGGAACCGGAACGCCGCAACGTCTATGGCGGTGCGATCGGATATTTCGGCGGGTCCGGCGCCATGGACACCTGCATCGCGCTGCGTACCGCCGTGCTCAAGAACGGCCAACTGGTGCTTCAGGCCGGCGGCGGCGTCGTCGCCGACAGCGACCCCGAAGCCGAGTATCAGGAATCGCTGAACAAAGCCAAGGCGCTGGTTCGCGCTGCCGAGGAAGCGGTTCGCTTCGCGACGGGGCGGTAATCAGCGAGAAACTCTACCCGCCCCGCCCCGCCCGTTTCTTCGCCGTCGGCGGCAAGGTCGGCTGTTCCGTTCGCACCATCGTGCGTCGCCCGAGCGAACGGCCGAGCGAGTCAAGCCGGCGCTGAACCGCTTCGCCGGTATAGATCGCGGTATGTTCCGGGATGGTAAGGACGAGCGTCGCCCCATTGAGCGCCACCGCGGTCTTGCCGATCAGCTTGGGTGCGCCGCCGGTCAAGGTATAGCCGAGGCGAAACGCGAGGCCGACCGCGCGCGCGCGGGCGAATTGCGCCTCATCGAGCAGATGGCGCGGTTGCTCCATCACGGGGGCATCGGACCCGCCACCATAGCGCGCCTGCAACGCCACGGCGATAAAGACGCGCCCGGCATGATCGAGTCCGGGCACCGGCATGCGCAGGCATCGGGTGAAAACCTGCTCGTCGCGGTAATCCGGATGCTCGGCCCAGCCGATGTCCGACAGCAATGCCGCCGCGCGCCGCAAGCGCCGCTGCGCCGATGTCTCGCCGGGAAACAGCGGGTCGGTCCAATCCACCAGCTCCTCACCCCCCGGCGCAAAGCGCGGATCGGCGTCGGCCATTTGCGCACAGGCGGCGAGTAGCGGATCGCGCGCCCGCTCATCCGGCGACAGAAGCTCGAACAGATGCCCCTCGCGCAATCCGAACGCGCTGAACACCACTTCGGATGGTCGGATCGTGTGGGTCAGGCGGTAGAGCACATAGGCCGCGAGCGGGACGGTTTCCAACCGCTTGCGCGACAGGCCGACGATTTTTTCCAGCGAGCGCCGTGATTGCCGGCTGATGAACTCGAAGAATTCCTCGGCCAGAGATCGCGACAATTGATAGTTCTGGATCACATGCAGCGGATAGCCGGTCTGCTCCATGTGAATCCGTGCGAGCGCACGCCATGTGCCGCCCACGGCATAGAACGGCTTACCCTGTGCCTGGACAAGCCAGGGCAAGCCGGCCACGGCCTGATCGACCAGGGCGCGCGGCCGGGCATCGTCGCCCGACGCTTCGAGCAGCCGCAGCGGGCCGATCGGCAGGCTGGCGAGCAAATTCGACGGCTCCGGCCCGGTCATCGCCAGTTCGACGCTGCCACCGCCCAGATCGCCCGTAATGCCATCGGCTTCGGGGATACCGGCCTTGACGCCCGACGCCGAAAGCCGGGCTTCGTGGAGTCCATCGACGACGTTGACCGTGACGCTGGACCGGTGCTCGATGTCCTGCACGAAGGCCGGACCATCGGCGGCATCGCGCACAGCCGACGTCGCCAGTATGTCGAGCCGCCCGACGCCCAATTGACGCGACAGCATAATGAAGCGCTCGATATTGTCGCGCGCCAACGCCACGCCCTCCGGATTGAGCCGCCCAGTACTGTTCAGTCCGCGGCCGAGCGCACACATGACCTTTTCGTTGAACAGGACTTTCGGGGCGCGGCTCACCCGGTCATAGAGCACCAGACGCAGCGAGTTCGAACCGATATCGATGACGCCGAGCATGTCGCGCCGGCTGACGGCGGCGTCGATACCGGATTCCACAATCATCTTCCTGGTCATTCGTTATCAAGCACGAGCCTGGGCGCTCCCTGGGGCTTGTCGAGCGCGGAGCCGCGCCCGGAAAGGCTGGGATTGGTCATGAAATAATTCTGCGCGTTCGTAGCGTCGGCCCCATGGGGGACGCGGCGATAGGCGCCGTCCGGCCCCAAGGTCCAGCTTTGTGCCTCATCCTTCAGGCTTTCCATGAGAATTTCGTCCAGAACCTGTTGATGGACCGTGGGGTTTTCGATCGGCACGAGGGTTTCGACCCGCCGGTCGAAGTTGCGCGGCATCCAATCGGCCGAGCTGATATAAACCAGCGCGTCGCGATTGGGCAGTGCTGCGCCATTACCGAAGGCGTAGATCCGGCTGTGCTCCAGGAAACGCCCGACGATGCTGCGCACACGGATCGATTCCGACAGGCCGGGAACGCCCGGTCTGAGGCAGCAAATGCCACGGACGATCAAATCGATCTGCACACCGGCATCCGAGGCGCGATAGAGCGCATCGATCACCGTCGGATCGACCAGCTGATTCATCTTGGCCAAAATCGAGCCCGGCCGGCCGGCACGGGCATGGCCGATCTCGGCCTCAATCAGCGTGATGATGCGCTGGCGCAAATTGATCGGCGCGATCGCGATCTTTTCCAGCATTTCCGGCGTGGCATAGCCGGTAATGTAGTTGAACAACCGCCCGGCATCCCGGCATAGCGCCGGGTCGGAGGTGAAAAAGCTGAGATCGGTATAAATCTTGGCCGTGATCGGGTGATAGTTGCCGGTGCCGAAATGAACGTAGGAGCGCAAACTGCCGCCTTCGCGCCGGACGACCAGGCTGACCTTGGCGTGCGTCTTCATTTCCAGAAAGCCGTAGACGACCTGAACACCGGCCCGCTCCATGTCGCGCGCCCAGCGGATGTTGGCCTCTTCGTCGAACCGCGCCTTCAACTCGACCAGTGCCGTCACCGACTTGCCCGCCTCGGCCGCCTCGATCAGCGCCCGCACGATCGGGCTATCATTCGAGGTGCGATAAAAGGTCTGCTTGATCGCGACCACGTCGGGATCGCGCGCCGCCTGACGGACGAACTGCACGACGACATCGAAGCTTTCATAGGGATGATGGACCACGATGTCCTTGAGCCGGATCGCCGCAAAACAATCGCCACCGAAATCGCGAATCCGCTCGGGAAAGCGGGCATTATAGGGCGCGAATTTGAGATCCGGCCGCTCGTCGATGATCAACTGGCTGAGATTGGCCAATCCCAGCAATCCATCAAGCTGAAATGCGTCGTCGGGGGCGGCCCCGATCCGTTCCGTCAGGAAAAGGCAGAGATCGACAGGCATCCGCGCCTCAACCCCCAGATGGATGACATGGCCGCGCCGACGGCGCTTGAGCGCCGTCTCGAACAGCAGGACCAGATCCTCCGCCTCTTCCTCGACCTCGATGTCGCTGTCACGCAACACGCGGAATGCGCCCTGGCCGATCAGGCGGAAGCCGGGAAACAACCGGTCGAGGAACATACCGACCGCCTGCTCCATCGGCACCATGCGAATCGCGGCGCCCGGCAGACGGATGAAGCGGCCGACCGAGGGCGGGATGAGCAGGATCGCCTGCATCCGTTTGTCGTCGGCCAGTCGGGTCAGATGCAGGGCCAATCCGAATCCAAGATTGGGAATGAACGGAAACGGGTGCGCCGGATCAATGGCGAGCGGCGTCAGCAGCGGGAAGACGTCGGCCATGAAGCGGTCATGCAGCCAGCTTCGCTCGCTGTCAGTGACTTCCTCGGCATTGATCACGGCGATATTGACATGGCGCAATTCGCTGCGCAGCCGGCGATAGCATTGCTGCTGCGCCAGCATGAGGACGCTGCCCTGCATGTGGACCGCCGCCAGTTGCTGGGCCGGGCTCAGCCCATCTTCGCTCGGCGTCACGACTCCGGCACTCACCTGACCGCGCAAGCCCGCGACGCGAACCATGTAGAATTCGTCGAGATTATTGGCGGAGATTGACAGGAATCGCAGCCGCTCGAACAGCGGATGGCTGGTATTGTCGGCTTCCTCAAGCACGCGCTCATTGAAGGCGAGCCAGGAAAGTTCGCGGTTGATGAAGCGCTTTTCCGAGGTCGCTTCGATCTTGGGCTTGCGGGCGGCAGCGCTGCGCGTCACGAGTCGATCTCCTCTGGCCGCGCGCCCGCGGCTTTGGGTGGGAACGTCACTTTACCCTACCGGGCCGATAAGTCACGGGCGTGACCATGCGGGTTCGGAGCGATTTCGACAGTATTGCGGTCACGATGGCGGCGGTAGGCCGGAATGGGGCATGTCTTGAGTGGCCTGGATTGTGCGTGTGAATTGCCATTCTCGCAATGCGGCAGCAATTCTAAATGAGTTTTTGCGGATCGTTTTTGCGTTGGTCGAGGGTTGATGTGCCCGATCGGCCATGTCCTTTCTCCAGAACCCGCTGATGCGCCAGGAACGACGGGCTGCCCATGAAAAACAGCGAAAACGCCGACAAGCCGATATCCGCCATCTGGTAGCGATGATATCGTTGAGCACCGTGAATGATAGTCTCGGCTGGCGAGCCCCGAACACCCGGTCGAGCACGGGCACGATGAGACCGGCCACTTGGTCAGGCCATCGTTAGAGTTCATTAACACGCTTTGCCTATGATCGCCCGGTGGGGTGGGCGTCCGAGAGT
>JAXDMU010000293.1:0-3494 GCA_034665905.1 Aliidongia sp.
GGTCTCAGCGTTGCCCGCACGATCATCCGCGGCCATGGTGGCGACATCACCCTGGCAAATCGCCCCGAGGGCGGCCTGCGGGCGACCGTCACCCTGCCGGCCTGAGCTAACCTGGATTTCTCAAACCTGGGGCATCCTCGCTTTGAATCAGCGCACATAGCCTTATGTCGCTTTGAGCGCCCGGCCGCTCGGGAAACAATTGCGCTGATCGGCACTGTCCATCAGATTTCCGGCGATTCGAGGTATGGAGGAACGCATGGCGACGAGCCGAGCCAAGAAATCACCTGGGAAGGCGAAGAAGGTACAGGAGCGAAGCCCCGGCTTTCAGGGCTGGAATACCACCGATGAGGATGAACTCGAGCGGCGCCGCTGGCGCGGGCTCAGCGATGTCTCGGCGGTGGAAAACCTGGAACCGGAGCAGCCTTATTTCGGGACCTTCCGGGTGCGTTCGACCAGCGGCGGCAGCTATGAAGTCGAAATCCGCTCCCTGACCTTGCGGGAAAACTCGTGCGGCTGCCCGGACTGGCGGGTCAACGGGCTGGGCACCTGCAAACACATCGAAGGGGTGCTCGAAGCGCTCCGCCGTAAGGGGAAACGGAAGTTCGCCGCGGCGGGGCTGGCGGGAAGCCCGCGTGTCGAAATCTTTCCGGCCGTGGACGGATCTTATGCCGTGCAACTGCGCCGGCCGCGCGTTGGGAACGACGCGGACGCGGTCATCGCCCGCTACGCCGATCCGGCCGGATTGCTCGCGGGCGATCCGCTGAGCAGCCTTTCTGGCTTGCGCCGCGATCTCGACAGTGTACCCCCGGGCGCCATTCGATTTTCACGCCATGTCGAAAGCCGGATGGGTGAAGAAACCCGACGCCGCCGGCGGATCGATGATCGCGCCAGCTTTCTGGCCGAGGTCGCGGCGGGCGCGGCGACCATCGACGTCCTGCACCACCCGCTGCTGCCCTATCAGGTGGATGGCATGCTGCATCTGGCGTTCGGCGAACGCGTGCTTCTGGCCGACGAGATGGGGCTCGGCAAGACAGTCCAGGCGATCGCCGCCTGCGAGCTGCTCCGCCGCCTGCGCGGCATCGCACGCGTTCTCGTCGTCTTGCCGGCTTCCTTGAAAGCGGAATGGGAGGACCAGATCGCCCGCTTCACCGATCTCTCGGTGACCGTGGTCTCCGGCCCGCGCCCCGAACGGCTGCGGCGCTACACGGCCGAAACCTTCTTCATCCTGGTCAATTATGAGCAGGTGCTGATCGACCGCGACGACATCAATCACCTGGTCGGTGCCGATATCGTGATTCTCGATGAGGCACAGCGCATCAAGAACTGGCAGACCAAGACGGCACAGGCGGTCAAGCAGCTTCGGAGTCCTTTTGCGTTTGTCCTGACCGGCACACCACTCGAAAACCGGATCGACGAGGTCTATTCGATCGTCCAGTACCTTGATCCGCGCCTGCTGGGGCCGCTGTTCCGCTTCAATCGCGATTTCTACGTGCTCGACGACCGGGGCCGCCCGACCGATTACAAGAATCTCACTGAACTCCGCAACCGCCTCGCGCCGGTCATGCTGCGGCGGCGCAAGGATGAGGTCGAGGATCAACTGCCCGGACGAACCGTCGATACCTATTACGTGGCGATGACGCCGGAGCAGCGACTGCGCTATGCGGATTATGAGGTGCCGGCATCCCGGCTGATCGCCCTGGCACAGCGCCGGCCGCTGATCAAGGAGGAGTTCGATCGCCTCCAGCAATTGCTCGCCTGCATGCGCATGATCTGCGACACGCCGTACATTCTCGATCCGACCTGCCGCGTGGCGCCCAAGCTCGACGAACTCGAAAACGTCCTGGCCGAGTTGCTTACCGAGCCGGGACGCAAAATCATCATCTTCTCGGAATGGGAGCGGATGCTCGAACTCGTGCGCGAACTCGCGATCGAACTCGGCGCCGAGTTCGCCTGGCACACCGGCTCGGTGCCGCAGGACAAGCGGCGCGTCGAGATTCGCCGGTTCAAGAACGACCCGGCCTGCCGCCTGTTCCTATCGACCGACTCCGGCAGCGTCGGCCTCAACCTTCAGGCCGCCAGCGCGGTTATCAATATGGACCTGCCGTGGAACCCGGCACGTCTTGAACAGCGCATTGCCCGCGCTTGGCGCAAGCACCAGACCCGAACCGTGACGGTCATCAATCTGGTCTGCGAGGACTCGATCGAGCATCGCATTCAGCACATTCTGGCGCAGAAGCAGGGGCTGGCCGACGGCGTACTTGACGGTCGTGGCGATGTCGAGGCCCTCAAGATGCCGTCCGGACGGGCCGCCATGGTCGAAATGCTGGCCGCCCTTCTGCACGAGCCGGAGCCTGCCCCGCGGCCACCGGTCCAGGATTCTGGCCGCCGTTTCGCGATGGAAACCATCGATCGTCTGAGCGACGCCGTTCTCCTGATCGAGCGCTACCGCCGTGACGAGGGTGGGGAAACCATGGTCGTGGTGATGGAAGGGGCTTCAATCGCATCGAATGATGAGCGCCAGCGTCTGGTCGAAGCGGCCGATCAAGCCGGTATTGCCGCGATCGAAATCATCGAGCGTTCCGCGTGGGAGACCATCCGCCGGTTGGCCGGCGCCGGCATCATCCGCTTGTCGGAGGCGGGAGAATTGCTGCATCGATCGCCGACCCTGGACCAGCCCCCGGAACCCGAGGATCGGACCCGGCGGATGCGAAATCGACAGGCGGCGCTCGATTGGCTAGGCCAGGCCGATCGCAAATTGCGTATGGCGACGCTGCTGGCCGATGGCGGCTTTGCCGAAGAGGCGCTGCCGCCGCTTGGCGAAGTGGCGTCCCTGGCGCTGCGCGGTCTCGCCATCATCGTCGATCCGGAACTCGATCCTGCCCTGGTGGCAACGATCCCGGAAGCCGAACTGACCGAGATGCCAGCTGTGCGGGCACAGCTGCCGCCCGGAAGCATTGCCGATCTGGCCTTGATTGGCAGTGGCGTAACCGGTGCGGCAAACATCGATGCGAGCAAGTCTGCGGCTCAAGGCTTGCTCGTTGCCGCGCGCGCCGCCGTCGAGCAGAGTTGGGCAGCTTAAATGCAGAAATTTTGCAAATGCCGGTACAGAGTATAGAAATAAATGTTCGCGGTTTCGAGTCATATTGAAACAAACTTACCGCCATTGGCTTCATTCGCCTTGCCGAAACACCTGACCTCGCTTTCGGCGGTCTCGTCGCATGTCCATTTTTCGCGCGAATGCGGTCGAAATCACCCAGGACAGCGCGGTCGGACGCCAGCGCAGCCAAAGAAAGGCAAGGATCGCGAGGTGCGCGGGCGCTCTCGGCATCACGTTCCAGATCATGGTAAGGACCGTTCGGTCGCCCGAGAAGCGCGCACCGAGCCGAGCAATCAGTTTTCGGTCAACCGGCTTACCGGAGAGGGCCAGGCGGACAACCGCAAAGCGCCAGCGGCGCCGAAACAATTCAGCATACCACCGAGGGAAGACGGGATCC
>JAXDMU010000294.1:0-2695 GCA_034665905.1 Aliidongia sp.
AGCCACGGCAATCCCCTCCGCGGGAGGAAAAGGCGCCGACACCACTGCCGAACCGGAATGGACTGGACCAACCTCCAAGGTACCGATCGGCTACGTCGCGACCGGCACGCTGACCATGACCGTCAACAGCGATTATCCCGGCCCTTGGCGTGGTCATCTCACGCAGCCGATCTACTCGATCGACAACCGGACTGTCCTGTTCCCCGAGGGAACGGTCATCGTTGGGCGCACCGTGCGTGTTTCTGGTCCCAATGAAGCGATCAACAGCCGGCTCGGCTTGATGCCGACCTATCTGGTTCGGGCCGATGGCAGTGCCTTCCATATCAATCAGCAGGCGATCCTTGACGAACTTGGCGTCGCCGGCATTCCGGGTGATGTCGATTACCATCTCGGCGTTCAACTCGCGGCGATCGGCGCCTTCGTGGCGGTTCAATCGTTGCCGAATGTGGTGAGCGCACAAGGCGGCGCGACCCCGACCACGTCAACCGATCCGACCACGGCATTCTTCAACCAGACTTCCCAATCCGGGCAAAGCATCCTGCAACGCTATCTGACCCTGGTGCCGACGATCACCGTTCCCGAGGGCACCGCCATGAGGATCTTCTTTCAGGAAGAGATGCTCGCCCCGGATTTGCGTCCGCGCGACCGCTTCGAGCTGACCAACATCGCGCCGCCCCCCGAAGCTGTATTGGCCACCAAGAAATGAGGCGTCTGGCATTGGCCACTTTGGTGGCGCTCAGCGGCTGCGCGGAACTGCCCCAACTCCCGGTCGAGATCCCCTTCATGGCCCAGGCCGACCCGTCGGCATTGCCCCAACTCGATCTCGTCACTCGTCTCCAGCTCCCGGCCTATGTTCACACCGTCCAGGACGCGGCCGAGTATCTGCTCGAGCCCAGCGGCTATCGCCTGGTCACCACCTGCCCTCGATGCCCACCAGAAGCGCCGGAAATTGCCCGGAAACCGATTTCGCCGCTCGGCTTGCATCCCCAACTCACCACCATCAAGCGCGCCGTGTTGCTGGTCTCAGGATCGGGAGTCCACCTCCTGGTCGATGACGACGCCAAGCAGGTCACCGTCGCCTATGCGAGCCCATCGCCATGATCTTTTCATTCCGCCCGATCCTCGCCGCGACGCTCGCCCTTGCGGCCTGCGCCGACGATCAGGTCAACCGGCCCTATCTCGATCTCCACCCGGCAATGCAAGTGCATCTCGATCCGGATGCCGGGCGCATCGAGCACCGTCAGCTCGTCGCCTCGCTGTCACCGCAGGTGCCGGCGCCTGGGCTGATTGACTCATCGCCCCCGACACCGCCGCTCGGGCGGGATGACACCGCGACCAGTGGGCCAGCACCGACCGCCGCCGTGCCGGAGGTGACGATTGTCGGCCCAGCGCACGACCCGACTCCCACAGGGCTCACCATGCCCGAAGCTGCGCCGATGGAAAAGACATGGTCAACGACGCCCGGTTTGTCGCTGCGCGCCCAGATCAGGCGCTGGACCGATGACACGAACGGCGAATATCACCTGGTTGATCGCGACGCTGATGATCCGCCCGAGCCCGAATGGCGAATCACGGAAGCCGACAGCTACACCGGTGACCTCCTCGGCGCCTTGGCTTGGCTGCGCGATGGATTCAGCGACGCGCCTCGCCCCGATGTCGTCGATACGGCGAACAACCGAATACTGATCCATGTCCTGGGAGCGGCCCAATGATCCGTCATCGCCTCGCCCCCGCCGCAATCGCACTGCTGGTTGCCGCCTGTAGCAATCAGCAATTCGCCGACCAGGCCAATACGGCCACGGCAAAAGCCTTAGCCGCCGCGACCGCGCCGGACACACGGGCGCCGATCCGACCCACCAAGGCGATCTATCTAGGCAAAACCCATATCGATAGCGAGCACGGCGATCCGCTCCCAGAGCGGTTCGAGGGCGCGCAAGGCATCGTCTGGTCTCCGGCAAAAGCGGAGAGGCTGAGCCTCGCCCAGATCGCCGCCCGGATCACACGATACACTGGACTTGGTGTGAACATTGACGATGGCAGCGCAGCATCGATCCTGCCGACCGCGGCGGGTGCTTCGCTACCGCCGCCCCGCCCTGCTTCTGCCGATACGGCCAGCAGCGACCCGTCGATCGCCACAATCAACGAGTTGATTCGAGACGTGCCGCGGTCAGCCGAGGGCGCCCAGCTGCAAAGCGAGCGGCTCGATCCGTATAGCGGTCCACTTTCCGGCTATCTCGATCTGATCGCCACGTTGTTCGGTCGAGATTGGGAACTTCATGGCCGAATGATTTATTTCCCGAAATATCTGACCCGACATTACCAAGTCGATGATTTCAACAGCGACACCACAGCCTCGGCCGGCCTGACTGGTGCGAGTTCTTCGGCCGGCGCTGGCGGCTCGCCCGGCACCAGCACGCCCAGCCCGACATCATCTGCAACGCCATCGTCCGGCGGCGCATCTTCGAGCGGGCAGAACAGCACCACCACCACCGGCGTCAAGCCGTGGGAGGAAATTGTCAAGACAGTGCAAATGCTTGCCGGCGACAAAACTGTCATAGCCGCCCCATCAAACCATCAAATCACTGTCCGCTGCCCGCGGCTGTGCCAAGAACAGGTCAAGACCTTTCTGCGCGATCACAATCGTCAAGCGAGGCGGACCATCCATTTGGTGGTCGCGATCCGGACCCTCTCCGAT
>JAXDMU010000295.1:0-3992 GCA_034665905.1 Aliidongia sp.
AGCGCGGCGAAGCTGACATTGACCCGGTCGAGATAGGCCACAAAATAACAAACAATGAGGAACGGCAGGAGCCGCCGGGTCACTTTCGCCAGAGTCGCCTGTTCAAGCGCGTCCATCATGGCCTCCCCCAATCGCCGCTTGGTTGCGGCGAATTATGGTGTTTAGCCGAGCTTATCGATGAGCGGGCAATGGCGGAAGCGGATTCGACTGGCGTTTCGCCCCGTTGTGCGTATCTCTGTGCCCCCTCTTTCCAAGGATGCGGCATGCCGATCACCCCGGCCGAAGCGATTCGGTTCATTCGCGCCAATACCGAAATCGCCTCGCCCCCGATCGTGCCCGAGATGAGGCTACACTTGGCGAGCGAGATCACGCCGATCTGGCAGGCGACCGAGGCGGAGCTGGCACAGGCGAATGTCGATCCGCCGTTTTGGGCCTTCGCCTGGGCCGGCGGTCAGGCACTGGCGCGCCATGTGCTGGACCGGCCGGAAAGCGTGCGCGGCCGGCGCGTGCTCGATTTCGGTGCGGGTTGCGGGCTGCTCGCGATCGCGGCTTCGATGGCCGGCGCCGTCCGGGTGCGCGCGGCCGAGATCGATCCGATTGCCTGCGCCGCGATCGGCCTGAATGCCGCGCTGAACGGCGTCGAGATCGAGATCCTGGAAGATGACGTTGTCGGCCGCGACATCGGTCTCGATCTCGTTCTGGTCGGTGACATGTGCTACGAGCGCGCGCTGGCCGAGCGGCTGGTGCGCTGGCTGCGCGCGGCGTCCGGCCAAGGCGTCACCGTGCTGCTGGGCGATCCCGGTCGCACCTATCGGCCGACCGAAGGGCTGATCGAGGTTGCGCGCTACCTTGTGCCGACCAGCCTCGAACTCGAAGACCGCACCGAGCGGGAAGGCATCGTCTGGCGCCTGATGCCGTAAGGCGGGATCAGGCCGGCGAGCCGCCGCTTTCGATCAAAGGCTGACCGGTACCGGGCTCTGTCTCGCTGCCTTCAACCAACCGGAAGCGGGTGTGGCAATCATCGACCGTGGCCCAGGCGCGCGAGGCCCAGATTTCATGCGCTTGTTCATAGCGCGCGAACGGCCCGTGGCATTCGAGTTCCCCGCCCGGCACCAGAATCTCGAAACGCGTATCGGTGTATTCGCCGCCAACGACCCAATAGGCCATGCCCCGCCCCATCGCTTGAAGGAATATGGTTAATTAGGCCGGGATTGCGCAGCGGGACAAATTCCGATTTTGCAGTGCAGCATAACGCCGCCTTCGTCCGATGCTGGCGGCGGCGGCGAGTGCCGCTATAGTCGCGCCGCAGCGTTTTCGACTTTCCCTGAGGTTTCGATGCCCTATGCCAGCCTGCGCGATTTCATGACCCGGCTCGAATCGGCGGGCCGGCTGGTCCGGGTTCAGGCACCAGTCTCGCCGGTGCTGGAGATGACCGAGATTCAGACACGGCTGCTGGCCGAAGCCGGCCCGGCCGTATTGTTCGAAAACGTCATCGGCGCCAATGGAAACCGCTCGCCGATCCCGGTGCTGGTCAATCTGTTCGGCACGGTCGAGCGCGTCGCGTGGGGCATGGAACGCGAGCCGCATCAGCTGCGCGAAATCGGCGAGACGCTGGCCTTCCTGAAACAGCCGGAACCACCGGGCGGCTGGCGCGAGGCGCTCGAACTGCTGCCGCTGCTTCGAACCGTGCTGGCGATGAAGCCCAAAACGGTCGGTTCGGCGCCGTGCCAGGAGATCGTGCTCCGGGGCAGCGAGATCGATCTGGGTCTGCTGCCGATCCAAAGCTGCTGGCCGGGCGAGCCGGCGCCGCTCATCACCTGGCCCCTGGTCGTGACCAAGGGGCCAAGCAAGGCGCGCGAGGATAATTACAATCTCGGCATCTACCGCATGCAGGTGACCGGGCGCGACACGACGCTGATGCGCTGGCTGAAGCATCGCGGGGGGGCCCAGCATTACCAGCGCTGGGGCCGCGACAAGCGGGAGCCGCTGCCGGCCGCTGCGGTGATCGGCGCCGATCCGGGCACGATCCTGGCCGCCGTGACGCCGGTGCCGGAAACCCTGTCGGAATATCAGTTCGCCGGATTGTTGCGCGGCCGCAAGGTCGAGTTGGTCGATTGCGTGAGTGTGCCGCTCAAAGTGCCCGCCCAGGCCGAGATCGTGCTCGAAGGCCATGTCATGCTCGACGAATTCGGCGATGAAGGCCCCTATGGCGACCATACCGGTTATTACAATTCGGTCGAGCAATTCCCGGTATTCCGCATCTCGGCAATCACGATGCGGGCGAACCCGATCTATCTCTCGACCTTCACCGGAAGGCCGCCGGACGAGCCCTCGGTACTGGGCGAGGCACTGAACGAGGTGTTCATCCCGCTCCTGACTCAGCAATTCCCCGAGATCGTCGATTTCTGGCTGCCACCCGAAGGCTGCTCCTACCGCATCGCCGTGGTGTCGATGAAGAAAGCCTATCCCGGTCATGCCAAGCGCGTGATGATGGGGGTGTGGTCGTTCCTGCGACAATTCATGTACACGAAATTCGTCATCGTCGTGGATGACGACATCAACGCGCGCGATTGGAAGGATGTCATGTGGGCGCTCTCGACCCGCATGGACCCGGCGCGCGACATCACGGTGATCGAAGGTACGCCGATCGATTATCTCGACTTCGCCTCGCCGGAAAGCGGGCTGGGCGGCAAGATCGGCCTGGATGCCACCAACAAACTGCCACCCGAAACCAAGCGCGAATGGGGCCGCAAAATCTCGATGGAGCAGGAGATCATCGCCCGCGTCACCGAGAAATGGGCGAGCTATGGGCTGCCGGGCTCGGGCAAGCCGATCTGGAAATGATCGAATCAGAGTTCAGCAAGGGGACCGAAGCGGCGGCGGAATACTCGCATACGGTGTGTCAAGGTTAGGGCATTGCGTCAGTATCGGGTCGGAAAGGAATAGAACGGCGTTTTTTGAGTCTTTCTAAAGAGCGCGGGGACGGCTGGCCAACGGCTCTAGCCGTCATGCCGCGAAAAAAGCGTCAAGATACTCATGGGAGACCCAAATGGTTGAGATTACACGTTCCGATCGGCGGAAATTTCTCAAGACCGGCGCGCTTGCCGGTGCCGCGCTCGTTACCGGCGCGTCTGGAACGGTCGTGCAGGCTGCGAGCACCGCCAGCAGAGAGGTTGTCAACGGAGACTTCGCGATACTGCGCTTCCTGGCTGCGGCAGAAATCATCGAAACCGATCTGTGGGTGCAATATGCCGAGCTTGGCGGAGTCCAGTCCAGCGAAGTCCCCGGCCTCACGACCGGCGGAAGCCCGGCTTACGCCGCCGCACTGAACAACCTCGATGGAGATATGTCCCAATATATTACCGATAATACTGAAGACGAGCTTACTCACGAAAATTTTATCAATGCTTATCTGGTCTCGAAAGGCGCGGAACCGGTCAATCTCGATGCCTTCTTCACCTTGCCAAGCAGCAAAGCGACCGGCGCCAATCAGATCGGCCGACTCACGAACCTCATGCAACTCACCGTCGATACCAGCTGGTGGACGCGGTACCGCAGCCGCACGGTCAATCCCGATCTGGACCCGAATTTCCAATTCCCCCAGGCGGTTCCCAGCCTGGCAAGCGGACAGTTTCCTGCGATCCCGCTAACCGACGCCGACCTCGCTCCGGCCGACCACATCCAGGCCATCGCGAACACTGCCGGGTTCCATTTCGCCTTCATCGAACAGGGTGGTGCCAGCCTTTATATGGCGCTGGCGCAGCGCGTCACCAATCCCGAAGTTCTGCGCATCGTGATCAGCATCGGCGGCGTGGAGATTGCCCATTTCCAGACCTGGCACGACAAGGCCGGCAACGGGGTTTCGGACCCGCTGGCGCCGCTGACCGATTCGACCAATCCCAAGCTGGTGTTTCCGAATCTCAATGCTACGCCGGATGCCACACTGGAGGATGTGCAGACCAATTTGATCATGCCCGAGGCGTGCCCCTTCA
>JAXDMU010000296.1:0-5876 GCA_034665905.1 Aliidongia sp.
GCCTCGCTTTCCGCCATGGCGGTACCAGGCGTTGCCCTAGGTGTGCCTTATTACGACACACCGGAGGTCCGGCTCGCCGCGTTAATCTACCTCATCATGGCAGCTCTGACGTTCACGATGTTCTGGAGCATTTGGCGGGGGTTGTTGCAATTCGGCGACCGCGCCCGCGCGATACGATCGCAAAACGCGCAAGGACCAAGTTTCGCCGCCCGGAATGAAGTGCCGGAACTGACCAGCGTAGCCCTCGAATTCGATCGCATGGTCGAGACGCTTCAGTCCGCGGCACGCGATATCCGCCGGGCGGCCGAGGATAATGCCCATGCCTTCAAGACTCCGGTTGCGATCATCCGGCAATCTCTGGAGCCGCTGGGGCGCGCCGTTTCGACCGACAATACAAGGGCGATGCGGGCACTGGGCCTGATCGAGCGCTCACTCGACAAACTCGACGGGTTGGTCGCCTCCTCGCGACGGCTTGACGAGGCGACGGCGAATCTGCTCGACATGCCGCGAATCTATCTCGATCTGTCGGTTTTCCTCGATCGCCTGCTGTCGGCGCAGGCGGAGATTTTTCGTCAGCGCAATATTCATCTGCGCGGGTCGATCGAAGCCGGAGTCGTGCTGCGTGGCAACGAGGAAATGCTGGAAACGGTGGTCGAAAACGTCCTGGAAAACGCGCTGTCGTTCTCCTGCGATGGCGACTCCATCGGCGTCAAGCTGGAGACGCGGAGCGATTGGGCCGAATTGCTGATCGCCGACGAGGGGCCTGGCGTTCGTCCCGTCGATCTGCCGCGGATTTTCGACCGATATTTCTCGTCGCGCGCCGAGGCACCCGGAGGGGACGATCCCTCGATTCACTACGGCGTCGGATTATGGATCGTCCGCCGCAATGTCGAGGCCCTCGGCGGCCGTGTGACCGCGGAAAATCGCGAGCCGCACGGGCTACTGCTCCGCATCATGCTACCGCTCCAGCGAACGGCCGCCCGTGAACTTGCCGGTGCCCCGCAGCGCCGGCCGATCAAGCAGGGCGATCCTTTTGCGGCCCGCCGGACCTGACGGTTCTGATCCATCGGCCCTTGATCCGTTTTTCCGTCGCTTCTACGCTACGGGTCGGTTTGACGGATGAAAGGGTTGGAACGAATGGCGGCCACCGAATTGCTGTTTCGCGACGATGCCTATCTGCGGCAGTGCGACGCGCGGGTGATCACCGTGGACGAGACCGCCATCCGGCTCGATCGCACGATCTTTTATCCCACGGGCGGCGGGCAGCCGGGCGACCGCGGCACGCTGCGGCTGGCCGATGGCTCGGTGATTGCGATCATCGAGAGCCGGAAGGGCGAGACGCCCGATGACGTTTTGCATCTGGTGGCACCGGGCACCATTTTGCCGGCACCCGGTGCGACCGTCGAGGTCGAGATCGACTGGGAATACCGTTATCGGCTGATGCGGATGCATACCTGTCTTCACCTGCTGTGCTCGATCGTGGTCGGCGGCGTGACCGGCGGGCAAATCTCCGATGGCAAGGCCCGGCTCGATTTCGACGTGCTCGGCGACAGCCTCGACAAGGACCGAATCGAAGCGGCGCTGAACGAGCGAATTCACGGCAATTACGAGACTCGCACTCGCTGGATCACCGATGACGAGTTGGCCGCCGCGCCGGAACTGGTGCGTACCATGTCGGTCAAGCCGCCGTCCGGACAGGGCCGCATCCGCCTGCTCGACATCGTCGGGCTCGATCTTCAGCCCTGCGGCGGCACGCACGTCCGCGCCACGGCGGAAATCGGCCCCGTCGCTCTGACCAAGATCGAGAACAAGGGCCGGCAGAACCGGCGGATCAATCTGACTTTTACCGGCTGAACGGAGGCATGGCACCATGTCCGATGCATTGGTTTCGACCGAATGGCTGGCCACCCGGCTGGACGCCCCCGACATCCGGATCGTCGATGCCTCGTTCAAGATGCCCGGCATCACGCCCACGGCGCGCGCGGATTATCTGGCGGAGCATATTCCCGGTGCGGTCTTTTTCGATATCGACGAGATCGCCGATTCGGCCTCACGGCTGCCGCATATGCTGCCGGCGCCGGAAAAATTCGCCTCGCGCATGCGCCGACTCGGCCTGGGCGACGGCCACCGAATCGTGATCTACGATTCCCAAGGCATCACCGGCGCCGCGCGCGCCTGGTGGAGTTTCCGGGTCTTCGGGCACATGGATGTCAGCGTACTCGATGGTGGCCTGCGGGCCTGGAAGGCCGAGGGGCGCCGGGTCGATGACGCGACGCCGATGCCGCGCGAACGCCATTTCACCGCACGGCTCAACAATATGCTGGTCCGCGACAAGGCGCAGATCCTCGCCAATATCGATACCGACCGCGAGCAAGTGCTCGATGCACGTAGCGCCGGGCGCTTCGCCGGCGAAATTCCGGAGCCCTGGCCGCTCCGGCGGCAGGGCCATATCCCCGGCAGCTTCAATCTCGACCACACACTGCTGGTCGATTCGGCGAGCGGGAAAGTCAAACCGCCGGAGGTTCTGGCGGGGTTATTTCGCCAGGCCGGAATCGATTCGCAGCGACCCATCGTCACAAGTTGCGGCTCCGGCATCACCGCCTGCGTGCTGGCGCTGGGCCTGCACCTGACCGGACATCGCGACGTTGCGGTCTATGACGGCTCGTGGGCTGAATGGGGCTTAGCCGACGGGCCGCCGATCGAGACCGGGCCGGATCGTTCAATTATGCAGGATCTGGCTTAGAAAGCTGCGCGTCCGTTCGCTTTGCGGCGAGTCGAAAAACGCGCCGGGCGCGCCGCGCTCGACGATTTCGCCCTGATCCATGAACACCATCGTATCAGCGACGGTACGCGCAAAGCCCATTTCATGCGTGACGCAGATCATGGTCATGCCCTCTTCCGCCAACCCGACCATGACGTCGAGCACTTCCTTGACCATTTCCGGGTCGAGCGCCGAGGTTGGTTCATCGAACAGCATGATCGAGGGCTTCATACAGAGCGAGCGGGCTATGGCGACACGCTGCTGCTGGCCACCGGAGAGTTGACCCGGATATTTCAGCGCCTGTTCGGGGATGCGGACCCGGTTCAGGTAGTACATCGCCGTCTCTTCCGCTTCCCGGCGGGGCACCTTGCGCACCCAGATCGGCGCCAGCGTCAGATTCTCCAGCACCGTCAGATGCGGGAACAGATTGAATTGCTGAAACACCATGCCGACTTCTCGGCGGATCGCATCGATATTCTTCAGATTTCCGGTCAGTTCGATGCTATCGACGATGATCTGGCCTTTCTGATGCTCCTCCAGCCGGTTGATGCAACGGATCGCGGTCGATTTGCCCGATCCCGATGGCCCGATGATCACCACTTTCTCGCCGCGCCGGACGGTAAGGTTGATGTCCCTCAGCACATGGAATTCGCCGAACCATTTATCGACGTGGCGCATTTCGATGATATCTGAGCCGAGTTCGGCAGGGCGGTTCGATGCCGCTTCGGACATTGGATTCATTACTCCCTCACAGGCGCCGCTTGCCGCGATTGAGCCGCCGTTCCAGCCATTGGCTATATTGCGACATCGAATAGCAGACGATGAAATAGATAACGCAGACAAAGACATACGATTCCGCGGTCAGGCCGCGCCAATTCGGATCGACCAGCGACTGCTTGGCGTCTTCCAGCAGATCGTAAAGGCTGATGATCGAGACCAGCGACGTGTTCTTGAAATTGCCGATCAGGTTCGACACCAGCGGCGGAATCACCACGGTGATCGCCTGCGGCAGGACCACCTTGCGCATTTTCAGCCAGTATCCGAGACCAAGCGCATCGGCCGCCTCATACTGCCCCTTGGCAACGGCTTGCAACCCACCTCGGACGTCCTCGGCTTGATAGGCGGCTAGGAACAGGGTGATGCCAACGAGTGCCCGCAGGGTCTTGTCGATCGTTACACCGGGCGGCAGAAAGATCGGCAGCATCAACGAGGCGGTATACAGCATGGTGATAAGCGGAATGCCACGCATGAATTCGATCGCCGCGGTACAAAGCAGCTTGACCACCGGCAGGTTCGAGCGCCGCCCGAGTGCCAGCAGCACGGCCAAGGGAAAAGCGAGAATCATGCTGAACAGCGCGAGAATGAGGGTGAGCGGCAGGCCGCTCCACAGATCGGTCGCGACATAGTCCAGTCCGAACACCCCGCCGAACATCAGCCCGAGCGAAACGGTGATTCCGCCCACCCAAACCAGTAGAAGCTCCCGCCGCCAGAACGCTGGCACGAAGGACAGGCCGGTGAGCGCGAAAAGAATGATGGTCGCCACGGCCGGCCGCCATTGCGCCTCGAATGGATAGCGGCCGAATAGGATGAAGCGCCATTTTTCCCGAATGAAGGCCCAGCACGCCCCCGAGCCCGACGCACGGCATGCCCGCATATTGGGCGCATCCCAGACGGCATCGAAAACCAGCCAGTCGAGTGCCGCACCGATCAGTCGGTACAGAAAATAGCCGATCACGATGGTCGTAATGCTGTTGCCGATCGAACTGAACAGATTGGCCCGTGCCCAGGCAAGCGCCGGGGGCAGCTTCGTCGCGGCGGCTGTTGTTGCCATGATCTCAGCGCCCCTTGAGCGCGATACGCGCATTGTAGATGTTCATCAACAGCGAGATCGTCAGGCTGACCGAGAGATAGGCCCCCATGATGCAGGCCATGCCTTCGATCGCCTGCCCCGTCTGATTGATTTGCGTGTTTACCACCGAGAAAAACTCAGGGAATCCGATCGCCACCGCCAGGGTTGAATTCTTCATCAGATTCAAATACTGGCTGGTCATCGGCGGCACGATGATCCGAATCGCCTGGGGCATCACGACAAGCCGTAGGATCAGGCCGCGCTTCAGACCCAGCGCCGCCGCCGCTTCGCTCTGGCCGTGGCTCACAGCGAGAATCCCGCTGCGCACGATCTCGCCGATATAGGCGGTGGTATAGATGACAAGGCCACCCAGCAGGGCCGTGAGTTCCGGCGACAGACTGGCACCACCGGTGAAGTTGAACCCGGTGAGTTCCGGCACACTTAGCGCCGCCGGGGCCCCAGCGGCGAGCCAAGCCAGAATCGGCAGACCCAGCACCAAGCCGATCGCGACCGGAAAGACGGGAAAGATCGCGCCTGTGCGATCCTGGCGCCGCCGCGCCCAACGCGCCATGCCGAAAGCGATTGTGATCGCCACGGCAAAGGCGATCACGATGTAGATATGGCTCTCATGCGCGATCGGAACCGGCAGAAATAGCCCCCGATTCGACAGATAGAAGCCGGGCACCGGATGCCATGCCTGCCGCGGCGGCGGAGCAACCACATTCACCAGAGAATACAAAAACAGCAATTGCAGCAACAGCGGGATGTTGCGCACCACTTCGACATAGATCAAGGCAAGGCGCGACAGCAGCCAATTGGGTGAAAGCCGCGCGATGCCGAGCGCGATACCGAACAATGTCGAAAGCACAATGCCCAGGGCCGAAACTTCGAGCGTGTTGAGCAAGCCGACCAGGAAGGCGCGCCGAAAGGTGCTGGACGGCGAATACTCGACCAGCGATTCGCCGATGTCGAATCCGGCTTCCTTGTCGAGAAAGCCGAATCCGGTCGCGATGGATTGGCGCTGTAAATTGAGCAGGCTGTTATGCACGAAGAAGAACATCACACCGAGCAGCACCGCCACCGTCAGTATCTGCCAGACGGTGCTGCGGACGGCCGGGTTGTTCCACAAGGACGGCGCCAGCCCGCTCGGCACCGTTGATCGGGACGGCAATGTCACTGAAGGATTCCTCTTTGCGATCCGATCTCGGCAAACTCCACCGGTGCCCGCGAGCGCCGGTGGGGTTGCCCATGAACCCTCAGCGTGCT
>JAXDMU010000297.1:0-3836 GCA_034665905.1 Aliidongia sp.
CCTGGCCGTCCGGCCGGCTGACGGTCTGTTTTTCCAGATCGATCGTGAAGACCGCATTGGCGCCGTTCGTGGCGTCCGCCATCAGGGCCGCAACCGTCGCGGCATCGAGCCGGATCGGCAGCACGCCATTCTTGAAGCAGTTATTGTAGAAAATATCGGCGAAATCCTCGGCGATGATGCAGCTGATGCCGAAATCCAACAGCGCCCATGGCGCGTGCTCGCGGCTCGACCCGCAGCCGAAATTGACACCGGCAATCAGGATCTTGGCTTGGCGCCACGCCGGCTGGTTGAGCACGAAATCCGGGTTTTCCGAGCCGTCGGCGTGGTAACGCAACTCGTCGAACAGCCCCTGGCCCAGGCCGCTGCGCTCGATCGTTTTCAGATACTGCTTGGGGATGATCTTGTCGGTGTCGATATTGATCATCGGCAACGGGGCCGCCACGCCGGTTAGGCTGGTGAATTTGCGCATTCTGTCAGCTCCCTCAGACCAGATCGCGGATATCGGTCAGATGACCGCTTACCGCCGCCGCGGCCGCCATGGCTGGGCTGAGCAGATGGGTGCGCCCGCCGCGGCCTTGGCGTCCTTCGAAATTGCGGTTCGAGGTTGACGCACATCGCTCGCCCGGTGCCAGCTTGTCGGCGTTCATGGCGAGGCACATCGAACAGCCCGGCTCGCGCCATTCGAAGCCGGCGTCCAGGAAGATCCGGTCGAGCCCCTCCGCTTCGGCCTGCTCCTTGACCAGGCCGGAGCCGGGCACGACCATGGCGCTGACGCCCGCGGCGACCTTGCGGCCGCGCGCCACGGCGGCGGCGGCGCGCAGATCTTCGATCCGGCCGTTGGTGCAGGAGCCGATGAAGACGCGCTGGACCGGAATTTCGGCGAGATTCTGTCCGGGGGCGAGGCCCATATAATCGAGCGCGCGGTGCATCGATGCCCGCCTTGCCTCGTCCGGCTCGGCCGCGGGATCGGGCACCGTACCGGTGATCGGCAACACATCCTCGGGCGAGGTGCCCCAGGTCACTTGCGGCACGATCGCGGCCGCGTCGAGCCGCACGATCCGGTCGTACTGCGCGCCAGGGTCCGACGGCAGCGTCTTCCAATACGAAATCGCCTGTTCCCAGGCGCCGGCCTTGGGCGCCATCGGCCGGCCGCGCAGATAGGCGAAGGTGGTTTCGTCCGGCGCGATGAGGCCGGCCCGCGCGCCGCCCTCGATCGACATATTGCACACGGTCATGCGCCCGGCCATGTCGAGCGCCCGGATCGCCGAGCCGGCATATTCGATGACATGGCCGGTGCCGCCGGCCGTGCCGATCGCACCGATGATCGCAAGCACGATGTCCTTGGCGGTGACGCCCGGCCCAGTCTCGCCTTCGATTTCGACCAGCATGTTCTTGGCCGGACGCTGGATCAGCGTCTGGGTCGCCAGCACATGCTCGACTTCCGACGTGCCGATGCCAAACGCGAGGGCGCCGAACGCGCCATGGGTCGCCGTGTGGCTGTCGCCGCACACCAGCGTGATGCCGGGCAGGGTCAGGCCCTGCTCCGGCCCGATGATATGGACGATGCCCTGGCGGATATCGTCCATGCCGAAATAGGTGATGCCATGGGCCGCGGCATTGCGTTCCAGGGTGTCGACCTGAAGCCGTGCTTCGGGATCGGCGATGCCGGCGGCGCGATCGATCGTCGGCACATTGTGGTCGGCGACCGCCAGCGTCGCATCGGGCCGCCGCACCGGCCGGCCGCCCAGGCGCAGCCCCTCGAACGCCTGCGGGCTCGTCACCTCGTGGACGAGATGGCGATCGATATAGAGCAGGCAGGTGCCGCCGGGTTGGCGATCAACCAGGTGATCGTCCCAGATCTTGTCGAAAAGCGTGCGCGGTGCCACGATCGAACCCTCTTCAAACATCCGTCCCGCTTCGATGATACGTCGGCCGCACCGAGTACCATCGGACATTTGCGCCGGGCAGCCGGCAGGTTCGGTTATGCCCGCCGCGGTTTCACGGACCAGCGGTTATCGTGAGCCCGAGTTTCGGGAAAAGCTCGGCAGCCGGTGCGCTGCGCATCGCGTCGAAGGCGGCGAGCGTCAGCGGCGCGGGCGGGGTTGCTTCGATGGTCAGGCGATGTGGATCGGCCAGGAAAGCGCCGATCGCATTGACGGCCCCTGTCACCGCCTCGCTATTGCCGAGCAGAGCGCTTTGACTCCGGATCACCAGGGTGATCTGCTGGGCATAGTCGGCCGGATCGCCCCCCGAAGCGGCGATTTTCAGCGCCCGTCCAGCGAGCGAGGCATCGGTATAGCGCAGCACGGCATGGTTCAGCGCGCCGGTTTGCTGAAGCGTGTCGGCCTTTTCCACACCCGAGAAATCGGCCGACAGAGTCAGCGCGCCCAACTCGTCCAGCTTGATTTCGGCCTGCTTCAGCACGGCGGTTTTCTGTTCGATATTCCAATTGTAATCAGCGCCGAATCCGACCGTCACGCTATCGAGCCCCCATTGGTTGAAGACCGCGAGTGCTCTCGGGTCGGTCACGAGCGCCTTGGCGACCTTGAACCCCGTCACCGAAAAGTCGGCCGACACCAGCAAACCCTGCGCAACGGCAAGATTGGACAGGGCGATCTCGCCGATCGTCAGCGGTGCGCCGGTCGGGGTTTTGATCGCGATCCCGGTATAGTCCAGCTTGCCGAGCGTCGCCTCGGTGCCCGGAGCATCGAGCGGAGCGCCGGACAGGATCTGCGTGAAGAATTTCCGGACATCGAGCCCGGCCATTACGACATGGTCGATCTTGCCATCGAGATTCGGTTCTGCGGTCGTGGCAAAGCCATCGGCGGCAAAATCGCCGGTACCGCGATCGACGTTCGTGGCCGTCAGCTTCCTCAACGTATAGGCCACCGACGTCGGCGGTGCGTCGGGCATCGCCACCTGAAACCGCACTGCAAGATCGTCAGCCGTATAGGAACCGTACCCGGTGCCCAGGAAATAGGCCGCCTCAAGACGCAGCAGCGGCAGGATATCCTCGGATTTCGCCGGGGTGGAGGGGTGTGCTACCCGGTCCATGGCCTCGGCGAAGCTCGGAATATTGTCATGCAGCAGCGCCCAGGGATAAAGCCGCATCCGCTCGATCCGGCCGAAGCCCAGCCGGATCTCCTGACTGTCCAGATGGACCGTGACGCCCTTGACGGCGATCGCGTCGGCCACGCGCAGCGCCTTGTCCGGCGTGCGCGCGGCAGGATCGGCCGCGGCCGCGGCCCAGGTCGAACCGACATCGAGCGCTAGCCCGGCGACATCGAGTTCATCGATCTGGGCATCGAGCTTTACGTTGCCCGTGCCGTGAATCGCGACACCCTTGAGCACGGCCCGGTTCGAAAACATGCCGTAATCGGCGCTGTCATAGGTGACGGTCCAGCCCGGCGGCAGCTTTTGCAGCGCCTGATCCAGCGCCTGCTTGACCCCCCGGTCGGACAGGCTCGACAGGCCGTAATAGGCACCCAGGCCGACCACACCCGCCAGGGCGGCAAAAAGGACAATCTTACGCATCATCATCTCCGCTGCATCTGCGCGATACCTAGCAGGCCCTCGGCGGCTTTACCATCGTCCCGCTCATTCATTAACCGACGAGTCGGATGATCCGGATAAAACTGTGGGATGCTCCGAAATTTCTGGAATTGGCTGTTGAAATGGGACTATTGCTACCTTTACGGGACGGTGTATCGATGGATAACAGAACACGTAAAATTGTCGTTGGCGCAAGCGAGGCCTGATGCCGAAGGACGAACTTATCTCGAGGGGTTACGTACTCAATGAGAAGTACTTCTTCAGCCCCGAGTTGGGCCGCCTCC
>JAXDMU010000298.1:0-2710 GCA_034665905.1 Aliidongia sp.
TTGACCGGCGGGCGCTATGTCGAAACCGACAATGCCTATGTCCGGGCCGACATGCTGGCGGTCTCGACCGATGTGTCCGGCATCGTCAAGAGCGTCGACGTCACTGACAATCAGCGTGTCGAGGCCGGGCAGGTGCTGTTCCGGCTCGATGACGCCCCGTTTCGGTTCGCGCTCGGAAATGCGCGCGCGCAGCTGGCGCTGGCCCGCGCGCAGGTCGAGGCGATGAAGGCGAGTTGGCGTGAAAAGCTGCAAGAGCAGCGCCAGGCCCAGATCACGCTCGATTTCGCCCAGCGCGACTGGAAGCGCAAGACCGAGCTGTTCGACCAGCACGTCATTCCCCAGGCCCAGATGGATCAGGGCCAACAGATGCGCGACGCGGCGACGCAGCAGATTCAGACCATCCAGCAGCAGGTGGCGGGGCTGGCCGCTGATCTGGGTGGCGATCCCGAACTACCGATCGAGCAGCACCCGCGTGTCATGGCGGCCCAGTCGCAGCTCGACGATGCCGCGCGCAATATCGACCGCACGGTGATCAAGGCGCCGCGCGCCGGGATCGTCACGCAGGTGCCGAATTTGCAGCCCGGCATGTATCTGCGCGCCGCTACCCCCGGCGTCAGCGTCGTCGCGACCGATCGACCCTGGATCGAGGCCAACCCCAAGGAGACCGAGCTGACCTATGTCCAGCCCGGCCAGAATGTCCGGATCACGGTTGATGCCTATCCGGGCAGTATCTGGACCGGCACGGTCGCCAGCATCTCGCCCGCGAGCGGTGCCGAATTCGCACTGCTCCCGGCACAGAATACGTCGGGTAATTGGGTCAAGGTCAATCAGCGCATTCCGCTGCGCGTTGCGATCGATGCCGCACCCGGCAAGCCGGTGCTGCGCGCCGGGATGAGCACGGAAATCGAGATCGATACCGGCCACCGACGGACCCTGCATTCGCTCCTCGCGAGCCTGGATCTGGTGCGGGACTAGGGGCGTGGAAGGGCCGATCAACCGCCCGGCGATCACAATCTGCGTGATGCTGGCGACGATCATGCAGGCGCTCGACACCACGATCGCCAATGTGGCGCTGCCTTACATGCAAGGCACGCTGTCGGCGAGCCAGGACCAGATCAACTGGGTGCTGACATCCTACATCGTTGCGGCTGCGATCATGACGCCGCCGACCGGCTGGCTGGCCCAGCGCTTCGGGCGGACGCGGCTGTTTCTCTTCGCGGTCGGCGGCTTTACCATCGCCTCGGTGCTGTGCGGGCTTGCCCAGTCGCTGAGCCAGATGGTGCTGTTCCGGTTGTTGCAGGGCGTGTTCGGCGCCTCGCTCGTGCCGCTGTCGCAGGCGGTGCTCCTCGACATCAATCCGCGCGAGAAGCAAGGATCGGCCATGGCGATCTGGGGCGTGGGCGTCATGGTCGGGCCGATTCTCGGGCCGACTTTGGGGGGGTGGCTGACCGAGAATTACGATTGGCGCTGGGTCTTCTTTATCAACATCCCGATCGGCATTGTGACGTTGTTCGGTATGGCGACCTTTCTGCCGGAAACCCGCCGCGGCGGTGCTCCACGGTTCGACTGGTTCGGCTTCGCCATGCTCAGCATCGGCCTCGGGGCGTTTCAACTGATGCTCGATCGCGGCGAGCAGCTCGATTGGTTCGCCTCGCCCGAGATCGTGGCCGAAGCCGTGGTCGCGGGGCTGAGCGTCTATCTGTTCGTGGTTCAGATGCTGACCGCAGAAAAACCCTTCGTCTCGCGGCATCTGTTCAAGGACCGCAATTTCGTTCTCGGTCTGGTCTTCATCTTCGTGCTGGGCGTCGTCTTGCTGGCGACCCTGGCATTGTTGACGCCTTATTTGCAGACGATGATGGGCTATCCGGTGCTCGACGCCGGCATGGTGCTGGCGCCGCGCGGCGCGGGCACCATGCTCGCCATGCTGCTGGCCGGCAAGGCGGTCGGCCGGATCGATACCCGGGTCATCATCATGGGCGGGCTGCTGGTCGGTGCCCATGCGATGTGGACGATGACCGGCTTCACCCCGGATATTTCCGAAGCGACGATCATGGCTAGCGGGTTCGAGCAGGGTTTCGGACTGGGATTCGTCTTTGTGGCGCTATCTACCGTCACATTTTCTACCCTGACGACGGAATTGCGCACGGAGGCGACCGGCATTTATTCGCTGTGCCGCAATATCGGCAGTTCGATCGGCATTTCCATCGTGATGACGCTGCTTCAAAGCAACACGCAGCGCAATCACGCCGAGATCGCTGCCCATGTGACGCCGTTCAATCGCCTGTTCCAGAGCGGTGCGGCCAGTTTGTTGTGGAACCCGGCGACGGCGGCCGGCCGGGCGGCGCTGGATGGCACGATCGCCCAGCAGGCACTGGCGATCGCCTATATCGATGATTTCAAGCTGATGATGGTGGTCTCGCTCGCGTCGCTTCCGCTTCTGCTGCTGTTCCGGCGACCGAAGCGCATGGCGGTGGCGGAGCATGGGGCTGTGATGGAGTGAGATTCAGCAGCGTCGTCCGAGCCGCGCGAGTGATATGATTGTAACGGTTTCGTGATAGGAGTATGTCCTGAAAACTGAGGCGCCACCAAGCTGCCGGACGATTTGAGGGACCGAATCGAAATGCGTATCAGAACCTTGTTCCTGATCGGCCTTGCAGCACTTGCGGTTCCCGCAATCTGCATTTCCGGCTGGATGGCCTCGTCGGCGACC
>JAXDMU010000299.1:0-16056 GCA_034665905.1 Aliidongia sp.
ATCACCAGCACGACCCGCTCGCCCAGCCTTTCGCCCAGCAGCGTGAAGAAGCTGCGGGTCAGATAGGGTGAGCCCCATTTTCGGTCGCTGGTCGTCAGATAGAAATGGTGGAACGCGTCCCAGTGCCGGGTTGTGATGTCGCCGCCGGTCAGGGTGCGGATGTCCAGGCCGTTGTCGAGCGCCTCGCGCCGTTCCTTGCGGATCGATTTGCGCTTGCGTGAATTGAGCGCGCCGAGGAAATCCTCGAAGCTCTCGTAGCCCCGATTTTCCCATTGAAATTGCTGGCCGATCCGTTGCAACAGCCCGGCCGCGCCGAGATCCCGCCATTGCCCCACGGTCGGAAATGTCACATGGAGCGACGAGACCTTGAGCTGCCGTGCGAGCTCGACCATGCCGCCGATCATCAGCCGCGCGGCTTCGGGGGCGGCGTCCGGATGAATCAGCAGGCGCGGCCCCGGCACGGGGCTGAACGGCACGGCGCATTGCAGCTTGGGATAATACCGGCCGCCGGCCCGCTCATAGGCCTCGGCCCAGCCATGGTCGAAGACATATTCGCCATAGGAATGGCTTTTCAGATAGAGCGGGGCGCAGGCGACGATGCGGCCGGCGGGATCGGTCAGCGTCAGATGCTGCGCCTTCCAGCCGGCCTTGGCGGTGGCCGAGCCGCTATCTTCCAAGGCCGACAGAAAGGCGTAGGAGACGAAGGGATTGTCCGGGCCGGCGCAGGCATCCCACGCCGCCGCATCGATTGCGGCGAGGCTGGATGCCACGCTCAACCCATATCCGCTGCCGTCGCCTTCCATGGTTTCGCCGACGTTCGGTTACACGCGGATTTCGAAAATCGCTTCGACCTCGACCGCGACATCGAACGGCAGCACGTTGGTGCCGGCGGCGGTGCGGGCATGGCGGCCCTTGTCGCCGAAGACATTGACCATGAGATCGGAACAGCCATTGACGATGCGCGGCTGCTCGACGAAATTCGGCACGGAATTGACGAAGCCGCCGAGCCGCACCAGGCGTGTTACCCGGTCGAAATCATCGCCGACCACTTCCTTGATCCAGGCCAGGATGTTGAGGCCGCACAGCTGGGCGGCCTTGACGCCTTCATCGGGGCTGATGGCACCGCCGACCTTGCCGATGAAGCGCCGCTCGCCATTCCATTGGCAGATCTGCCCGGCCAGAAAAACCAGATTGCCGGTGACGACGAAAGGCACATAATTGGCCGCGGGCGCGCCGGCCTTGGGCAGTTCGAGGCCGAGGGCCTGGACGCGGGCGGAGATTGTCTCGGTCATGGCAGGATCTTTCCGTGTAGATAGGGCGTTCGGTACCGACATCGACGACATCGACGATAGCGGCGGGACGTCGCTTTATTCTAACCTGCCTGTTGCGGAGTGTCCTCCGCCATCGCTATGGAGCAGCAATTCGCATGCGTTATCGATTTCTCATTGCCGTAATCGCCTTTCTCCTCGGATGCGCCGGCACCGGCAATGCCGCGGCCTTGGTCGGCGACACTCAGGTTCCGTTCAGCGCGGCGCGCAGCGTCGTCACCGGCGGCAAGACCTATGATGGTCGCGTCTATGCCGCACCGGGCAAGCAGCGTCACGAGCAGGTGGTGAACGGCCTGCCGCTGGTCGCGATCCTGCGGGCGGATCGCCAGGTGGCCTGGCTGCTGGTGCCGGGGCTGCACGTCTACGCCGAATTCGCCTTTCCCAAGGCGGTGACCGATTATGACGGTGTCGGCGCCCTCGGCCCGCCGCTTGGCACCGATATTGTCGCCGGACTGAAAAGTGCCCGCTATCGGGTCGAGCGCGAAGGTGCCGATGGCTCGGCGGTCGATGGCTGGGTCTGGATGACCCATGACGGCATCATCACCAAGCTCGACGGCGTCTATACTTCGACCAAGAACAAGCCGGTGAAGGCGACCTTCGAACTCAGCGACGTCAAGCTCGGGCCGCAGGATACGGCGCTGTTCGAGATCTCGAAAGACGTGAAAAAATTGCCGATCGAGACCGTGCAGGGGTTGCTCAGCCTTCAGATGCCGAAGCATTGAAGCCGGTGAGCGCTGCGGCGACGTCCCGGATGACGCTATCCCAATCGCCGATCCGGGGCTGACGGAACAGGCGGGCCGTTGGATACCACGGGCTGTCGCTCCGCCCGACCATCCAGCGCCAATCGGGCGCCAGCGGCAGCAGGAGCCACACCGGCTTGCCGAGCGCTCCGGCGAGATGAGCCAGAGCGGTATCGACGGTGACGACCAGATCGAGCGCGGCGATCGCTTCGGCGGCATCCAGCAAATCGCCGAAATCGTCGCCCAGATGCAGGATCGGGCCAAGCGCCGCAAGCTCGTCCTTGGTTGCGCCCTGCTGGAGGCTCACCCAGCCGGCCGGAAGGCGCGTCAGCGGCGCCAGTGCCGCCGCCGGCATCGACCGGTTGCGATCGTTCTTATGGTCGGACCGGCCGCGCCAGACCAGTCCGATGCGTGGCACGGGCAGGGGGGCGAGGCGCTCCCGCCATAGCGCCACCCGGTCGGGGGCGACCTCGATATAAGGCACCGCGTTGTCGATCGTCGTTACCGCGGTCCCGAACAGCCGGGGCAGGTCGAGCAGGGGAATCCGGCAATCCCATGACGGGGCAGGAGCGTCGTCGCTGATCGTCCGGCAGAGGCTACCGAGCAGACGCCCAAGCTGCTTGTTGCAGAGCAGCGCGACCTCGCCGGCCCCGGCCGCCTTCAGCCTTGTCAGATAGCGGGCGACCTGGATGGTATCGCCCAGCCCCTGTTCGGCCTCGACGAGTATCCGCCGGTCGGCCAAGGGTTCCCCCGCCCAATCCGGCAAGGGGCTGTTCTGCGGCGCGACGGCACCGGCCTTGAAGCGCCAGGCGAAACCGGCCCAGCCGCGTGGGAAATCGCCGAGCAATAGATAGCACAAGCCGGCATTCCACCGGGCGGCCGGCAAATCCGGATCGAGCGCCAGCGCCGCCTCGAAATAGCCAAGCGCCGCATCGGGTCGACCTTGCCGCCGCAGCGCGTCGCCGAGATTGACCATCGCTTCGACATGCATCGGGTCGGCCGCAAGCAAGGCGCGATAGGTCGCGATCGCCTCATCCAGGCGATTCTGCGCCTGCCGCAGATTCGCGATATTGAGCCCGAGGCCGGGATTGTCGGGGGCGAGGCGTTGGGCCGTTTCGAACGTCGCCGCGGCCGCCTCAACCTGTCCAGTTTCGAGCAACGCCACGCCCAAATTCAGATGGGCCGGGGCGAAGTTGCGGTTGAGCGCCAGCGCGCGGCGATAATGCCCGGTCGCCTTGGCCGGCCGCCCCTGCGCGAACTCTGCGATGCCCAGATTGTTGTGCGCGGCGACATAAGTCGGATCCAGCGCCAGCGCCTTGCGGTAGCAGGCGGCGGCTTTCACCGGCTGGCGGGTGAGGCGCAGCGCTTCGCCCAGATCGTTGAAGTAGGCGGGCGTGTCGGGATCAATGGCGATGGCGGCTTCGATCATCTCGATCGCCGTCTGACGCTCGCCGCGCTGAACGGCCAGCGCACCCAGCAGATGCCAGCTTGGCGCATGCTTCGGATCGATCGCCAGCACCGCGCGATACTCCCGATTTGCCTCCTCGATCCGATCGGCCAGATGATGCTCTACGGCGCGTGCGAATATCGTTTCCATCTTCACCATGACAGGACGGTCCCCGATCGATCCGTTGAGCATGACAAACTATCCGCCGAACCTGCAAGCGAGACGATCGGGAGCGCGATCCGCGCTTGCGTTTTTACAACTCATAAGCCACAACTTTAAGCAATAAATTTGGAGGCAACGGATGTACCCCTTGAAGCTGCGCAGTGTTGGAACGTCGACCGGCATGACACTTCCCAAGGAATTGCTCGGCAAGCTGCGAGTTGCGGCGGGCGACACGATCTTTTTCACCGAGGCGCCGGGCGGCACGTTTCGATTGACGCCGTACAATCCCGCATTCGCGGCGCAGATTGAGATCGCCGAACGAATTCTGCGCGAAGATCGCAATCTGCTCCACGCGGTCGCCAAATGACCGCGGCTTGGGCATGGGTGGCCCCGGATGTAGTTCAGGCGATCCATGACCGCCAGATCTGCGAGCATGGCGGGCGGGACGGCGCACCCGATCTCGAGTCCCTGTCTGCCGCCCTCGCGCGCCCCGAGCAAATGGCGGCTGTTCAACCGAGCGACGTTGCCGCTCTTGCAGCTTCCTACGCCGGCGCTTTAGCGGAAAGCCGCCCGTTTCCGGATGGCAACGAACGCACGGCCTGGGTGGTCGCGCGGCTGTTCCTGGCGATCAATGGCCAGGAGCTTCGCTTCCAACCGGTGGAGGCGGCAATCAAAATCGCGGGACTTGCCAATGGGACGGCGAACGAGGCGGGGCTCGCCGCCTGGATCCGCGCGGGATTGGCCTCGACGGGGCCACGCTCGGCGAGCTAATCCTCCGAACGGTAAGCCGCTTTGCGGCCTGGAAGGGGAACCATTGGATGCATTGGGTGTCAGTCTCCGATAAGGAGAGGCACCATGCGGCCAATAAGCGCGATGGCGGGGATTCTGATCGGCACTGCGATGCTGCTCGGCGCGGCAGCGGGTGCGGAAGAATTATCCGCTGTTGGCACGGCTACGCCCCAGGCCAAGGTCGAAGCCAAGAAGCTCGATGCGCAACCGGCGAAGCCACCGCCCGGCTCCGGCATTCGGATCGATTCGTCGGGCCGCAAGGAAGCCGGTAAGGCGACCTATTACCGACCGAAGCCGGGGCACCGGCAGACGGCGAGTGGCAAGCCGCTCGACCCACAGGCGCATGTCGCGGCGAGCAAGACCTTGCCGCTCGGCACGACGGCCAAGATCACCGACATCGAGACCGGCAAAAGCGACACGGTGACGATCGAGGATCGCGGCCCGTTCGTTAAGGGACGCGTCGTCGATGTCACACGGGGGGTCGCCGACCAGATCGGCCTGGACAAGAAGACCGGCGTGACGCCGGTCGTGGTCGCGCCGATCACCGTGCCGCAGCCGGACGGCTCCCTCAAGCTTGGCGCCGGTGCGGCCGAGCCGCCGAACGCACCGGCCCGGCCCGATGGCCCGGCAGCGCGGCAAGAGGAATAGGCCGCAGCCTTTACCGCCTTAGACGACCGTCTGCGCCTCCTTGAACCGGTAGAGCAGCAGGCCGCTGATCACCAGAAACAGGATGACGATGCTCAGGCCGGCGCGCTGGCTGTGGAAGATCGACGTCAGGGGCGACACTGAACGGCCCCAGAAAGGCCGTGGCGGTTCCAGCAAAGGCGCAGAGTCCGAAGAATTCCCCGACCATCCTGTCACGCTTAGCCAAACGACTTTGCTAGATTGGGTGCGGCTCGCTAATGTTCGGAACATACAGGGGGCGCCATTGTCTGATTCTGCGTTGTTCATTTCCGGTACGCTATTCACCACCGACTATCTCGCCGACGCGATCAAGGCAATCCCTGCCTATCGCGCCGTCGATGCGGCCGGACTGCGCACGCGACTCGATCAAATCGCTGCGGCCTTTCCGCAGGGTCACCGGATGAATGAAAGTCAAACGGAGGACGATTTTATCTGGCCGGTACTGGCGTCCCTCGGCTGGACGGAATCGCTCCGCCAACAAAATCTGACAGTCACCGGGCGCGATGATGTGCCCGACGGCTTGTTGTTCGCCGATGCGACGGTGAAGGCGTCCGCCAATGCGCAGCGCGATCAATGGCGGCGCTATGCGTATGGCTTGGCCGTCGTCGAAAGCAAACGCTGGGCGCGTCCGCTGGACCGCGCGTCGGGTCGGGACGAAACCACCGCTCCATCCACTCAGATGCTGCGTTACCTTCGCCGCATCGACGATACGACGGGCGGTGCGCTGCGCTGGGGCATCCTCACCAACGGCACGCGCTGGCGACTCTATTGGGCGGGCGCGCGGTCGATTTCGGAGGAATTTCTGGAAATTGATCTGGGCCGGGTTCTGGCGCTGGAACGTGACGGCGATTTGTTCGCGGACGACACCGCGCGAGACCATTGGCTGCGCGTCTTCGCCGTCATGTTCGGGCGCGAGGCGTTCCTGCGCAGTGGCGCGGATCAACAATCACTCCACAATCGCGCGCGTGCCGAAGCCGCTTTCTATGAGGAGCGTGTCGCCGCCAGCCTGTCAAAGTTGGTGTTCGATGTCGTGTTCCCCAGCCTCGCCGCGTCGATCGCCAATGCCGCGCCAGAAGCGCCGTTGATCCAGGTTCGCGACGCCGCCCTGGTGCTGCTCTACCGCCTGTTGTTCCTGCTCTACGCCGAAGACCGCGATCTGCTACCCGTCAGTGATCCGCGCTACGCTGCTTATGCGCTGCGCCCGTTGCGGCTCGATGTCGGCAGGCGCGTAACGAGCGGGGACGCCTTTTCCACCTCGTCCGCCCGCATCTGGTCGCACGTTTCCGATCTGTCGCGGATCATCGACGAGGGTGACAGCTCCGTCGGGGTTCCGCCGTACAATGGCGGACTGTTCGCGACGGACGGGACGCCCTTGCTTGCCGACACGCGTGTTCCAGATAGTGTCATAGCTCCGGCGCTCGATGCCCTGTCCTACGAGCGATCGTCCGGCGAGCGGCGCTATATCAATTACCGCGATCTCTCGGTCCAGCAGCTCGGGTCGATCTACGAACGCCTGCTCGAGTTCGACATTGTGCGCGACGAGTCCGGCGTGCTCACAGTTCGTCCAAACCTGTTCGCACGTAAGAATACAGGCAGCTATTACACGCCGGACGCACTGGTCGGACTGATACTCGACGAAACGCTCGAACCGCTGATTGCCGGACGGCGTGAAGCCTTCCGCACCGCACTTGCGACGCTGAATCCAAAGGATGCGGAGGATTATCGGCGTCGAATGTTGCGTGACGCCGACTCCGCAAGCGCCATCCTGTCGATGCGCGTCTGTGACCCTGCGATGGGGTCGGGGCACTTTCTCGTCAGCTTGGTCGATACGCTCGCCGACCATGTGCTCGACGCGATGGCGGAAGCCGCCGCTCTGGGCGTGGGCCTTCATTACACCTCACCGCTCGCCGACAAGATTGAGGACATCCGCGTTACGATCCTGCGGAACGCGCGCGCCGCGAACTGGACGATTGATGAGGAACAACTCGACGACCGTCATATCGTCCGCCGCATGGTTCTGAAACGCTGCGTCTATGGCGTGGACAAGAACCCGATGGCGGTTGAACTCGCCAAGGTCGCGCTGTGGCTGCACACTTTCACGGTGGGCGCACCACTGTCGTTCATCGACCATCATCTCCATACCGGCGATAGCCTGTTCGGTCTGTGGGTGCGCGATGCCATCGACAAGGCGACGGCAATGGGCGGTGAGCTTTTCTACAGCGAGGCACTGCGTAACGCCCAACGGTCGGCGGAAGCGATGAAAACCATCGAAGCACTTACCGATGTCGAGATTGCCGAGGCCCATCGGTCGGCGTCGATGTACGAAGACGTGGAGTTGATGACCGGCGAACTCGACGGGTTTGTAAGCTTCATCCATGCGCTGGACTGGCTCGATCTGAAGATTAAGGACAAGGCGGTTGTCCGCCTCTGGCTCGATGGCCGTTTCGGCGATCCCATTCCGATCGCCCGTGGCAGGAAGCACCCGGTCGGGGGAGTGGCGAAGCCGGGCGAGGTCGAAGCCTTCACTTCCATCTGGGAACGCGCCCGCGCGCTGATCGGCGAAGAGCGGTTCCTCAACTGGCAGATTAGCTTTCCGGGTGTGTGGGACAATTGGACCAGCAACGAACGTCAGGGCGGGTTCGACGCGGTGGTCGGCAATCCGCCTTGGGACCGGATCAAGCTGCAACAAGTCGAATGGTTTAAAGAGCGGCGGCCAGAAATTGCGGCGGAACCCCGTGCCGACGATCGCAAGGCGCGGGTAGACCAACTGGTCGAATCCGGCGATTCGCTCGCTGAGGATTTCAAGACGGCAGAGCGCCGCGCCAACGATACGTTGCGCATGGCGCGCTTCAGCAGTGGCAAGTCGGTAAAAGACCCGGTTTCCGGAAAGAGTATCCCGCCCCCTTCGGACCATTACCCGATGCTCAGCCGCGGCGACATTAATCTCTACAGCCTCTTTGTCGAGCGCGCCCATGCGCTCGTGAAACCGGATGGCATGGTGGGGCTTCTGGTCCCGATTGGGATTGGTGCCGATAAGACGAGCGCCGAATATATCTCGACAATGACCGAGAATCAGCGGCTGAAAGCGTTTGTCGCGTTCGAGAACAAACGCCGGTGGCTGTTCAAGGATGTTCACGCAGAAGATCAGCCGACGATCTTGATCGCCGCTAACTCCGGTCGACGTTATTCAAAATTCCGGTATGCGGTGAAGCTGCATAGACTGCCTGATGAACAGTCAGATCCAACGGTGATGATGGACGCAGCTACTCTGCTGGCGGTGAATCCCAATACCGGAACAGTCCCGATATTCCGGTCGGCCGAAGATGCCAGAATCGTTGCCGGTGCCTATTCACGCGTCCCGGTGTTCGTCAAAAAGTCCGAACAAGGAATGACCAGCGACTGGCATACCCGTTACCTCACTATGTTTCATATGACCAACGCCAGCGAACTGTTTCGCAACAAGCAGGAGCTTGAGGAGCAGGAGGGTGCCTGGGCTGTTGGTCAAGAGCGTTATGACTCTGCAGCAGGCTTGTGGCTTCCGCTATATGAAGGAAAGAGCGTTCAGATTTACAATCATAGATACGCATCTATCGTCACGCCAGTTGGATCGGTCAGCGGTCAAGGGCAAAGTATCTACGCGACGCTGGCAGAGCTAAGTTCACCTGATTTTGTGCCCGCGCCACGCTATTGGGTCAATGCAGGAGAGGTCGATAGCATCAAGCGGGGGTATGCCATCGGCTTCAACGACGTTTGCAATACGAACAATGAGCGGTCACTGATCGCGGCCATCGTCCCGCAGGTCGGTGCGGGCAATACGCTGCCGCTTTTGGACGAATTGGACGCTGAGGATTGTACGCTCTTGATCGCTAATCTGAATTCGATCTCATGCGACTACTTCGCAAGGAACAAGATTCAGAGTCGACATTTGAACAAGTACATCCTCGAACAACTCCCCATCATTCCGCCTGCCGCCTATGCCCGGATGTTTGGCCCGAAATCCGCCGCCGATCTCGTCCGCGAAGCGGTCCTCGAACTTAGCTACACCGCCCACGATCTCGCCCGGTTCGCGCACGACATTGGCCATGTTGATCCGTCGGGCGACGTGCTACCGCCGTTCGCCTGGGATGAGGACCGACGTCTCCAGCGTCGTGCAAAACTCGATGCAATCTATTTCATCCTGTATGGCGTCTTCGATCCTGCTGAACCGGTGCAGAGCCGCGACGACGTCCGCTACATCTATTCGACCTTCCCGATCGTCGAGCGGGAGGAGACGGCGAAATGGGGTAAATATCGTAGCCGCGACCTGTGCCTTGCCTGGATCAACGCGCTGATGGCGGGGCAGCCTGATGCGAGGATTGCAGGATAGATGTCGTGCGGTGTGTGGGCGTCGGCGCCGATAGAATCCGGCATCGACAATTAGAGCGTGATCGTCGGAGGTTCGATCAACCGAAGGCGAACACATCCTGCTCTAGTGGGTGTGGTTTTGGCGCTTTTCACGGCGAGGTGCTGATAAAGACATCGAACCGGTCGGCTGGGGCAGGGCAGGTGTCTGAACGGCAGATTAGACGATGGTCTGCTCTTCCTTGACCGGATAGAGCAACGCGCCGCCGGCCACGAGGAAGAGGATGACAATGCTCAGTCCGACGCGTTGGCTGTGGAAGATCGACGTCATGGTCGCGACGCTGAACGGTCCCAGAAAGGCCGTGGCGGTTCCAGCAAAGGCGAAAAGCCCGAAGAATTCCCCGACCATGCCGGGCGGCGCCAGCCGCGCCATCATGGTCCGGCTGGATATCAGCCCCGAGACGATGCCGTAGGTGCCGAAGAAGCTATTGAAAAAGAATACGCATTCCGGCAACGACAGCGGACCGACCAACTTGGCCCCGGAAACCGTGACGAACAGGATCGAATTGGCGGACAGGGAAACATTGATGATGTTGACCGCTACCCCGACACCGAGCGCGATCAGCAGCGCCCGGCGCGAGCCCAGCCGGTCATCGATCCGGCCGGCGATGATCGACGCGATCCCGGCGACGACGCTGAGCGTGATGCCGTAGATCACCAACATGTCGCTGCCCCAGCCGAAGACTCCGGCGGCGTAAATTCCGGTGAAGGTGAGCGTGATGCCGAACCCATCGGCGAAGATCATTCGGGCGAGCACGAACAGCGCCACATTGCGAAAACGCCGCAATTCCAGCAGTGTATGGATCAGGGTGCCGATCCCCTCGCGGATCGCCGGCCAGAGACGCCGTCCCGTGCCGGGACTGTCCGGGGTGAACAAAAAGAGCGGCAGCGAGAACAAGCCAAACCATAGCGCGGTCAGCAGACCGATCGCGCGTTCCGGCTCGTAAGTCGCGCGATCGAGCCCGAAGGCCGGCTGCTTGGTCCAGATCCAGGCGAACAGCACGAAGACGAACAGCAGGACGCCGGAAACATTGCCGAGTGCCAGGCCCAATCCGCTCAGACCCCCGATGCGCCCGCGTGCGACCAGTGCCGGCAGCATGGCGTTGTGAAAGATGATCGAGAATTCGAAGAATGCCGTCGCCGCGATCAGGCTGATCATCACCGGCAGAACCGCTTCACCCATGCCCGGCCGGGCGAACCAGAGCGATGCCATGGCCGGAATGGCCAAGATCGTGCAGGCGGCCAGCCATGGTTTGCGCGCACCGCCAGCATCGGCGATCGAGCCTAGCATCGGCCCGCACAGGGCCAGGATGACGCCGGCGATCGAGGTCGCATAGCCCCAGATCGTCTGGCCGCGCACCGGATCGCCCACCACAATGTTGATAAAATACGGACCAAAAACGTAAATTATCACGAGAATATAGTAAGGGTTGCGGGCCCACTCATAAAGTGCCCAGCTAAGTTGCCCGATCCGGCTCGCCGGAGCGGCGCCGGATAGAGTCGTCCTGTGCAAAACCGGCGTGTCCACGCGCGATCTCCTCCGGCCTGTCGATCTTCGTCGCTCGACCTAGCGGGGGAGTAGAGCGTGCTATCGCCGCGGGAGCAACAGTAAAGGCCGGCCGCTCCCGCCTTCATCGGGCAGGAGCGGCCCAGGAGAAGCCCGGTTACCCGGTCGTCCGGCGCAGTGCCGCGAGAAGCCGCTCCAGCCCGGCGGCCAAATCCGGCCCGAGATGGACATGCAGGGCGCGCCGGCCCCGTTCGGCCAGCACGGCGAAATCGCCCCGTGCTTCGGCGGATTTCGCCGTGCCGAAACTATAGCGATGGCCCGGCACCGCGAGATCGTTGGCGTCCTCGCAGGTAATTTGCACGAACAGGCCGGTATTCGGCCCCCCCTTGTATGCCTGACCGGTCGAATGCAGGAAGCGCGGGCCGAAGCCGACGCAGGTGGCGACGCCATATCGATCGCGCACCGCCCGGCGGATCGTCTGCAACGCCGTGATCGTCGTCGCATTCTGCGGAAGATAGGCCAGGAAGGCGGCGTAATCGCCGGCTTTCAGGCGACCGAGATGGGCGGCAAGGTGTGAATCGAGGCTCGACGCCGCCGAACTTCCCAATTCCCCGGCATTGCGCGCATCGGCATAGAGGCTGATGCCGTCTTCCGCGAAGATCGGGATCTCGTCGGGCAGGCCGCCCTTCGATTCGAATGTGTCGATCAATTTGCGCGTGGCGATCTTGCTGGCTTCGACATCGGGTTGGTCGAACGGATTGATGCCGAGAACCGCCCCGGCCACGGCGGTCGCCATTTCCCACCGGAAGAATTCCTGGCCGAGTTGATAAGGCGAGGCGACGGTCAAGCGCACCACCGGGTGCCCCGCCTGCTCCAGGCGTAGCTGCGCCTCGGCTTGCGGGTCCGGGCGGTCGGCGAATGCGACATGCACGAAGATCCGATCGGTGCCGTAGGCATCGGGCGATCCGAGTGGCTCGGCAGCAACCGGAATCAGCGCCTTGCCGTGCTTGCCGGTCGATTCCGCAAGAAGTTGTTCGGCCCAGATGCCGAAATCCTCCAGCCCCGGGCCGGCGACGATCGTCACCTTGTCACGCCCTTGGCGCCATGCGACGCCCAGTACCACGCCCAGCGCGATACCGGGATTGACCGTTGGCGGTACGTCCGGGCCACAGCTGCGGATCATGATCTCGGTCGCATCGAGCAGGCGGGCAATATCCACGCCCATCGCCGCGGCCGGCACCAGCCCAAAGATCGACAGCACAGAATAGCGTCCGCCGATGCTGGGCTCGCCCAGGAAAACATGGCCGAACCCCTCGCTCTCGGCACTCTGCTGGAGCGTCGAGCCGGGATCGGTGACGGCGGAGAAACGCTTGGGTGCTTCGGTGTCGCCCAGAACGGTGCGGACGCGGTCGAAGAAATACTGCTTTAGAATGGCGGTTTCGAATGTGCCGCCGGATTTCGACGAGACGATGAACTGGGTTTGGGCAAGGTCGATGGCGGCTTCGACCGCGCGGATCTGGGTCGGATCGGTCGAATCGAGGACGTGGAGCACGGGATGCCCGGCCGCTACGCCGAAGATCTGGCCGATGACCGCGGGGCCGAGGCTGGACCCGCCCATGCCGAGCAGCACGATGTGCTTGCGGCGCGCCATTTCGATCGCGAAAAGCTCAAGGGAAGGAAGTATCCGGCGCTGGTGTTCGACGGTATCGAGCCAGCCCAGCCATTGGGCTTCGTCGGTGCCGCTCCACAGCGTCGCATCGCGCGCCCAAAGTTTGCGGATACGGCCATCCCGGCGCCAGGCTTCGAGTTCGGCTTCGACGGCCGTGGTGAGAGCGGCGGGAAGGCGGGCCGCGGCCGTTGCATGCCGATCGCCCAGCATCTTGACGCGCTTTTTCTCGACCGCTTCCAGCAGCTTGTCGGCGGCATCGGCGAAGATCTGCACACCGTCCACGACCAGTTGATCGGTGATTTCATCGAGCTTGATGCCGAATTTCGGCAGGGCGGCCAGCGTGCGGGCGGCACCATCGAGATCGTCTTCGAGCGTGGTACGCGGCGTGCCGTGATCACGGAACGCGTCCATGGTCGCGGGCGGCATGGTGTTGACCGTGTGCGGCCCGATCAGTCGATCGACATAGAGCGTGTCGGGATAGGCCGGGTTCTTGGTCCCGGTCGAGGCCCAGAGCAGGCGCTGGGTCTGGGCGCCGCGCTCGGCCAGTGCGCTCCACCGGTCGGACGAGAAGATTTCCTTGTAGCGCTGATAGGTAACGACGGCGTTGGCGATGGCGACCTTGCCCTGGAGCGCCTTCAGCGCATCCGTCCGCGACGGGTCCGCCTTGATCAACGCGTCGAGTCGCGCATCGACGGCACTGTCGATCCGGCTGATGAAAAAGCTGGCGACGCTTGCCACCTGACCCAGATCGTCATGGTTCGCGCCATAGCGTTCGAGGCCGCGGATGAAGGCTTCGGCGACCGCCAGATAGGCGTCGAGGCCGAAAAGCAGCGTCACATTGATGTTGATGCCATCGGCGATCAACGTCTCGATCGCGCCCACGCCGGCCTTGGTGCCGGGCACCTTGACCATGAGATTGGCCCGGTCCGCCCAGGCCCAAAGCCGCCGCGCCTCGGCGATCGTGCCTTCGGTATCGTTGGCCAGATAGGGCGAGACCTCAAGGCTGACATAGCCGTCGCGGCGGCGCGTGGCGTCGTAGATCGGACGCAGCTGGTCGGCGGCGAGCTGAATGTCGCGGATCGCCAGCTCTTCATAGATCGCCCAGGGCGTGCGATCACCCTTCTCCATCAATTGGCTGAATTGCGGGTCGTAATCGGCGCTCTGGCCGATCGCCTTTTCGAAGATCGCCGGGTTGGAGGTGATGCCGACAACGCCGTCCTCATCGAGCAATCGTGCCAGCTCCTTGCCGATCAGCGTGCGGCGCATGAAGTCGAGCCACACGGATTGGCCATGCCGGTTGAGCGCCTTCAACGGATTCATCACTACCTCTTTCTGCTGCTGCGAACCATTCGGATACCCGATCGGCGCACCATAGAACAGCGGCGGGGCGCGCAAGTTGCGTTCGCCAGGGGCGCCGACGGCCATGTCCCGCAGGTCCGTTCGCGTGATGCGACGGTGAAAGTATCTTCGCGGCCGCTCCAATGGGAAGGGCAATCTGATCGGAGTTCGGCAACCGCGCGCGCTGGTCGGCGCTGGATATGCTGGCCATGCCGAAATTCGATCCGCGTCGTGCCGCCAAAACCGCTGCAATATATTGGCGATTGCGTCATTCTGCGCCCAACGATCGGCGAGAAGGATGGGGTTAATGCGTATATCAGGCGAGCGGATCAGGCCTGGCGACCCGGCGCTCGCTCAGCGTCTTGCGCGCGAAATAGAGGGCGAGGTGCGCTTCGATGCCTTCACCCGCGGGCGCTATTCAACCGATGCCTCGATCTATCAGATCGAGCCGATCGGCGTGGTCCTGCCCAAGCACATGCAGGACATCGCGACCGCGATCGAGATCGCGCGCGAGGCCGGTGTGCCGGTGCTGCCGAGGGGCGCCGGGACCTCGCAATGCGGCCAGGCGGTCGGGCGCGCGCTGGTGATCGATGTCAGCCGGCATATGAATGGCGTGCTGGAAACCGATCTTGCGGGCGAAACCGTCACGGTCGAGCCGGGGATCGTGCTCGACCAGTTGAACAAGCGTCTGAAGCCGACCGGCTTCAGCTTTCCGATCGATGTGTCGCCGGCCAACCGGGCGACGATCGGCGGCATGACCGGCAACAATTCGTGCGGCGCGCGCTCGATCCAGTACGGCATCATGGTGCAGAACGTGCTGGCGGTCGAGACGATCCTGGCCGACGGCGCCCGTCATCTCTTCGCCGAGCATGGCGATGTGCCGGGCCAGATGCTGGGCGTGCTGCATCGCCTCCATGCCGATCTCGCACCGGAGATCGAGCGTCACATGCCTAAGCTGTTGCGCCGGGTCGGCGGCTATAATCTCGATACGCTCGGCCAGATCCCGTTCAACCCGGCGCGGTTGCTGGTCGGGTCCGAGGGCACGCTCGGCTTCTTCACCAAGATCAAGCTGCGCCTGCATCGGATTCCAGCGCACCGAATTCAGGCGGTCTGCCATTTCGCCCGCTTCTACGACGCCATGGCGGCGACGAAGCATATCGTCGAACTGGCTCCTTCGGCGGTCGAGTTGGTCGATCGCACCATGATCGAACTGGCGCGGCGAATTCCAGCGTTCGCGCCGACCATCGAACGGGCGGTGCGCGGCGAGCCCGATGCGCTGTTGCTGGTCGAATTCTCGGGCGAGGATCATACCGAATTGCTGCGCCGTCTGGCGCAGCTCGATGATTTGCTGGGCGATCTGGGGTTTCCGAATGCGATCGTGCCGGCGGTCGAGCCGGAATTTCAGGCGAGGCTGGCCGAGGTGCGCGCCGCCGGCCTCAACATCATGATGTCGATGAAGGGCGACGGCAAGCCGGTCTCCTTCATCGAGGATTGCGCCGTGCCGCTGGCGGATCTGGCGGAATACACCGCGAAGCTGACCGAATGTTTCGAGCGCAATGGCGCCGTCGGCACCTGGTATGCCCATGCCTCGGTTGGGTGCCTGCATGTCCGACCGGTGCTGAATTTGAAAGACCCGACCGATGTCGCCCGGATGCGCGATATCGCCGAGGAAGCCTTTGCCTTGGTTCGGGAATACAAGGGCTCGCATTCCGGCGAGCATGGCGACGGGCTGGTGCGTTCGGAATTTCACCGCGCGATGTTCGGCGACAAGCTGGTCGATGGCTTCGAGCGGGTAAAGGATCTGTTCGATCCGTCCGGGCTGTTCAATCCCGGCAAGATCACCCGGCCGAGCAAGATGGATGACCGCTCGCTGTTCCGCTATCCGCCCGATTACGGGCAGAAAACGCCGCTCGACGAGGTGCTCGATTGGTCGGATTGGGGCGGTTTCCTCGGTGCGGTCGAGATGTGCAACAATAACGGCACCTGCCGGA
>JAXDMU010000300.1:0-4518 GCA_034665905.1 Aliidongia sp.
GTGACCGGCGGCGTGGTCTTGAGATCGAGCTTGCGGCTTCCCGCGAGCTTCGCCAGCGTCATGTCGGGCTTGACCGCCTCGGCAAGCTCCTTGGCCTGAGCCGCGACTTTCGCCACGCGTTGGTCGGCCGTCCAGCCATCCTTGACCTGACCCTTGACTTCGTCGAACGGCCGGAGTGTCGGCGGGGTCACGCTGTCCACCCGGACGACGTAGAAGGCGGCACCGTCCTGGCTTTCCTCAAGGTTGCTGGTCGTGCCGACGCTGGTATCGAACAGTGTTTTGAGTACGGGTGCTGCCGGGATCGGCAAGGCGGACAGCAGCGCCCCGGAAGGGTCCTTGGCCATGTTGTCGGTCGCCGCGACGGTGATCGGTTTCAAATTGAATTGCTGCGCCACAGCCGCAAGATCGGCGCCGCCGGACATTGCATTTTCGACTTGGGTCGAGAGCTTGTCGAGCGCGTCATGTTCCGCATCGGCGCGCAATTCGGCTTCAAGCTCGGTCTTGACCTCGTCATAGGTCTTGATCGACCCCGGCTCGATTCCGGTGATTTTCAGCACGTGCCAGCCGAGCGCGCTGCGGATCGGCTTGGTCACTTCGCCTTGCGTTGCTTCGAAAACCGTCGTGGCGATTTCGGCCGGCAAATCGCGCTTGGCGACCGAACCGAGATCGACAGTCGAGGGATCCTGTTTGGCGATGGTTTTGGCGACCTCGTTGAATTCTTTGCCGGCGGCCAACGCCGTTTCGGCCTCGCCCGCGGTGGCTTCGTCCGGCAGCAGCATTTGCAGGACGTTGCGCATTTCCGGCTTCGCATAGTCACCCGGATGTTCCGGATCGCCGACCCGCTCCTGATAGGTCGCCTTGAGTTTGTCTTCATCGATCGTGACGGCGGACGCGACATCGGCGGTTCGCAGCACCAATGCCGTGAAACCGCGATATTCGGGGGCGGTGAACACGTCGTGATGCTGGTCGTAATAGGCGTGCAGCGCCGCATCGTCGGCCGGCGGCAGATCCTTCACCGCGCTGGTCGGCAGGAAGACATAATCGGCGACGCGATGCTCGTTGCGGATGGCGTAAAGCAGATCGACCAGCACATTGGGCGTGTTGGGCGTGGCGGTGGCGGCGCTCTCTATCGTTTTGCGGCGCAGATCGTCCCGCGTCATGCCGACATATTGCTGCTCGCTGATTCGCGATTGGGCCAAGCCACTCAGGAAGGCGGCGCGGTCGATCTTGCCGTCCGGCCGCGTGATGCCGGGCAGGGCGGCGATCTCGGCGGCGATCTGCTTGTCGCCGATGACGACATGCAGCCGGTCGGCTTCCTGTTCGAAGAGGGCGTTCGCGACGATGCCGTCGACCGTCCGATCGGCAAGACCGAAGGCGCGGGCCTGATCGATGTCCAGCGAACCGCCGACCATCTGACGCATGCGCTGGAAATTCCGCTGGAAATCGGCCTGGACCCGATCGCCCAGGAAACTCGCCTTGCCGACGGAAATGACCGTGGCATCGCGCGGCGTCTGCCGCATGAAATCGCCGACGCCCCAGATGCCGAAGCTGCCAATCAGCAGCACGAAAAGGAGCTTGACGACGAAGGATCCGGCCTTGGAGCGGATAAATTGCAGCATTGAACTTCGAACCGTTATGGTAAAGCCGAACGAAGAGCGGCCGGATGGCCTGCCTCTGCCGGGCGCGGCGACCATAAAGCCGGGGCGGCGCGTGCTGCAACGGGGAAATGCACTGCGGCAGCGGGCATGGCGCGATATTGCGCAATTTTCTTTGGCGGAGGGAGCGGATTGGATGGGTTTGCGAGAACGGGCTCTGATCGCGGGAAACTGGAAGATGCATGGGGTGCAAAGCGATGGGCTGGCCCTGGCCAGGGGGATCGCCGCGCGTGCCAAGGCCGGGATGCCGGCCGAGATCCTGATTTGTCCGCCGGCAACCCTGCTGGTTTCGCTGGCCGGTATGCTGGCCAAGGGCGGGGTTGCGTTGGGCGCACAGGATTGCCATGCCGCGCCGGCCGGAGCCTTCACCGGTGATCTGTCGGCGCCTATGCTGAAGGATGCCGGATGCAGCCATGTCATCGTCGGTCATTCCGAGCGCCGCGCCGGTCACGGCGAGACCGATGCTGTGGTGCGCGCCAAAGCCGCCGCAGCGTTGGAAGCGGGATTGGTCGCGATTCTCTGTGTCGGCGAAACCGAGGCGCAAAATGAAGCGGGACAGGGCGCCGAGGTGGTCGCGGCCCAGCTCCGCGACTCGATTCCCGCCGCCGCGAGTCCCGCGACGCTTGTCGTTGCCTATGAACCGGTCTGGGCGATCGGCACTGGCCGCACGCCCGGTTTAGCCGATATCGATCGCATGCATTGCCATATCCGTACTGCGCTGGGAACGCAGATGGCCGGCGGCGCGCTGGTGCGGCTGCTTTATGGCGGCTCGGTAAAGCCGGCCAATGCCGCGGAAATTCTGGCCCGCCCCGACGTCGATGGTGCGCTGGTCGGTGGTGCCAGTCTCAAGATCGAAGAATTTTGGACGATCATCGACGCGGCACCGCGGCGGTGAGCCGGTGTCCATCGCATCATCAAGGTGGGATCGCCACGAGCACGCTCGGCATGCAGGCGCGGCATCGCCCGCCTGATTTCGGCGGGCTGGTGTTCCGACACCAAAGCGATTAGAACGGCCGCTTCGCGGGTTCGGCTGACATTGCCGGGCCTCGCTGGGCTTGCCGTCGCGGGCAGGGGGGCTTAACTCCCTATGCCTGCGCGAGGCTTTTAGGGATCGAAATCACTGTCATGATAATCGTCGTTCTGGTCGTTCACGTCATGCTCGCGGTCACCCTGATCGGGGTCGTGCTGATTCAGAAGAGCGAAGGCGGCGGCCTTGGCATCGGCGGCGGCGGCGGCATGTCCGGATTTATGACCGGACGTTCGACCGCCAACCTGCTGACCCGCACGACGGCGATTCTCTTCGCTGGCTTCATGGGGACCAGCATTCTGTTGGCGGTGCTGTATGCGCGCGAACATGCTGCGAACGGCTCGATCTTCGATGTGATCCCGACGGCCCCGGCCGAAACGGCGCCCGCACCGCAACAGCCGGATCCGGCCGTGCCGCTGGCAAAATGAGATTTCGATACAGGCAGCGCGAGAGCGCTGGGTTTGCGGTTGCGTTTGGTGTAGGGTAATTGTCCATGACGCGGTTCATTTTCATCACCGGCGGCGTGGTCTCCTCTTTGGGCAAGGGCTTGTCGTCGGCAGCGCTGGGCGCTTTGCTGCAAGCGCGCGGCTTCAAGGTTCGTCTGCGCAAGCTCGACCCCTATCTCAATGTCGATCCCGGCACGATGAGCCCGTATCAGCACGGCGAAGTCTACGTCACCGATGACGGGGCCGAGACCGATCTCGATCTGGGGCATTACGAGCGCTATACCGGTGTGCCGGCCCGGCGCAGCGACAGCGTCACCACCGGGCGGATCTATTCCTCGGTGATCGGGCGCGAGCGGCGCGGCGAATATCTGGGCGCCACCGTCCAGGTGATTCCGCACATCACCGACGCGATCAAGGAATTCATCCAGGCCGATGTCACCGACGAGGATTTCGTGCTGTGCGAGATCGGCGGCACGGTTGGCGACATCGAAAGCCTGCCGTTTCTGGAGGCGATCCGTCAGCTCGGCTACGAGCTTGGCCGTCACCGCACCATGTTCGTCCATCTGACCCTGGTACCTTATATCCCGGCGGCGGGCGAGCTGAAGACCAAGCCGACGCAGCATTCGGTCAAGGAATTGCTGAGTCTGGGCATCCAGCCCGATCTGCTGCTCTGCCGTTGCGACCGCGAGATTCCGGCGAGCGCCCGGCGCAAGATCGCGCTGTTTTGCAATATCCGCGAGGACCGGGTGATCCCGGCGATCGATGTCGATACGATCTATGCCGTGCCACTGGAATATCACGCCGCCGGGCTCGACGAGCAGGTCTGCCGCTATTTCGAAATCGATGCAACGCCACCCGATCTCGGCCGCTGGACACGCATCGTTCAAGCGATCCGCAAGCCGGAAGGCGAGGTCTCGATCGCCGTTGTCGGCAAGTACGTCAATCTGCTCGACAGCTACAAGTCGCTGGCCGAGGCGCTGGTTCATGGCGGTATCGCCAACAATGTCCAGGTCAATCTGCTGTGGCTCGATTCCGAGATTTTCGAACGCGAGGATGCGGTCGTTCATCTCGAAGGGGTGAATGGCATTCTGGTGCCGGGCGGGTTCGGCGAGCGCGGCACCGAAGGCAAGGTGCATGCCGTCCGCTTTGCCCGTCAGCGCGAGGTGCCGTTCTTCGGCATCTGCTTCGGTATGCAGATGGCGGTGATCGAGGCGGCGCGCGATCTGGCCGGTCTGTCCAATGCCAGTTCAACCGAATTCGGCGACAGCGCCGAACCGGTGATCGGTCTCATGACCGAATGGAGCAAGGGCAATCAACTGGAGCAACGCCAGGCGGGCGGTGATCTGGGCGGCACGATGCGGCTCGGCGCCTATGAGGCGATACTGGCCGA
>JAXDMU010000301.1:0-3913 GCA_034665905.1 Aliidongia sp.
GAATTCGTCGAACTTGCTTTCGGCGTGGCCGGTCTCGACTGGCGCGATCATGTCCGGATCGATCCACGGTATTTCCGGCCGACCGAAGTCGATCATCTTCAGGGCGACTCCTCGAAGGCGCGCAGCCAACTGGGCTGGAGACCGACCGTATCTTTCACCGTCCTCGTGCGGATGATGGTCGAGGCGGATCATGAACTGGCAAAGCAGGAGCGCGTCCTGGCCGATGCCGGCCATGCCCGGCTGCCGCGCGGAGTTCGCAGCACGTGATCGCCGATGTTTTCCGCGCCATACCGATCGGGCCGGTGATACTCCTCGGTGTCCCGTTCCCATCGGCCGCCTTGGCAACGTCCTATTACGTCAGCGCCGAAAACGGCGCGGACGAGGCGTCCGGCCTGACCTCGGCAACCGCTGTGCGGACGCTCGACGCCGCCGTGGATCGATTGCAGCCCGGCGATCGCCTGATCATCGAAGCCGGCCGGTATGACGGGCCGCTCCACCTCACCCGATCCGGCACGGCGACGGCGCCGATCGACATCACCGGCGGGGCGGACGCGCTACCGCTCATCCGCTCGGGCGGCGACGCCGTGATCGTGGATGCCGACTATGTCCGGCTGTCGCGGCTGGATGCGGCGTCGGACGGGTCGGAAGGCAGTGCGATCGTGGTTCAGCCAACCCATCACCATGTCACGATCGCCGATAATGTCGCCCATGATTCCGGCTGTGCCGGCATCGCCGGCCTCCAGACCGACTATCTGACGATCCGGCACAATCTGGTTTATGGCAATGCCCGCCAATCGCCCTGGCAATGCAGCGGCATCAGCCTCTATCAGGCGGCCAACAGCGACGATTTGCCGGGTGTCCACAATATCATTGAGGCAAACCGCGTGTACGGCAACATGAACCGGGTACCCGATCCGAAATTGCCGGCCGCACTCGCCGGTCATACGACCGACGGAAACGGCATCATTCTCGACGATTTTCGCCATGAGCAGGTCTGGCAGGGCCGTAAGACCCCGCCCTATCGAGCGGCCAGCCTGGTCGCCAACAATGTGACCTACGATAATGGCGGCCGCGGGATCGAGGTTTTCCACAGCGACGATGTTGCCGTGGTCAACAACACCGTGCGCGGAAACCTGCGCGACACCGGCATGGTCCCGGCACGATATGGCGAAATCTATGTCGCCTTCGCCGCCCGCAGCCAGCTCTTCAACAATCTCATCGCCTCGGACACAAGCGGTTGCGCCGTGATGGCGACGAACGCGAGCGCGGTCGAGGCCGATTATAACGTGACGATCGGCGGGTCGGCCTGTCATGGCCGATCGGCGGGCGACATCGTCTGGGGCCGCCATAATGTCAGCGCGACAGGTGCGGGTTTCGCCGACGAGCGGAAACGCGATTTGCATCTGACCGGTGCCAGCCCCGCCTTAAATCGCGGTGTCGCGGCGCATGTTCCGGCCGCCGATTTTGATGGCCGTCCCCGTCCGCATACCGGCGCGGTCGATGCCGGCGCCTATCAATTCAACCGTTGAGGTGACATGATGGCGAGTACCCGATTTGATTCCCGCCTGGGGCCGCTATTGCGCCTGCTGCACGCCCTCGGGATGCTTTTGATATTAGTCATCGGATTTCATCCGAGCCTCGGCCGCGCCCAATCGGACAATGACGGAACGGACGAGACGCCCGCTAAAATCGTGCGCAAGCCGATCGCCAAGATCCCGTTTCATCGCCATGGCGGCGGCGGCGACGACGAGCGTCCCGCAGCAGCGACACTTCGGAGCGATCCGCATTCGCTGGATCGTACCCGGTGGGATATTCCGGCAGCCCCCGGCCTGGCCCTCGATCATGCGCCGCTGCCGGGTGAAATGGGACCGGCGCCCGAACCGGCCAAGCCCCTCTTCGACAAGCAGGCGACGGGCCTCGCATCCCGCCCCGACAATTGGGAAATTCCGAACAAGCAGTGATCCGCTGCCCGCTTGATGAATATTACGATTTTGTCGGGAAACTTAACGATCACATCTGTGTTTGCGGTAGGTCACAGTTCCACTTTCACTTTCAAGCGGGTCAGCCGATGGCTACTGTATACGAGGCGTTACAGCGCGGGCGTCAGGAATCAGGCCTGATCGCTGCTCCCTTACCTCGCGTGTCCAAGCCCCAGCCCGCGGTGTTCGGGATGGAAATGCGCATCCTGGCGAACCGCCTTCAGCCGCTGTTCGACGACCGAAAGCCGGTGACGCTGGCGATAACGGCGGCCAGTTCGGGTGCCGGCGCTTCGACGGTCGCCCGGGAACTGGCCTACTATATCGCCGGAGAGGGCAGGTCGGTTTTGCTGTGTGGCGATCCGTCCGACCTGGATGCGGTGCGTCTGGTCGGCAGCGAAACCCAGACCCAAACCCGACCGATGGTCGAGACCAACCGGCAGCGCCTGACGCTGGTCGATATCGGCGATCTCCATCGCCGGGATTCCGGCTCCGCCAGCAAGATGGCGTTTCGCGAATGGCTCGCCGAGAATTCCCGGAATTTCGATCTGGTGATCATCGACGTGCCGCCGCTGCTCGAACAGCAAAGCTGGACCGGCTTCATGGGGTTTCCCGATGGTGTGGTCATGGTGGTCGAGGCCGAACGGTCGCGATCGGCCGTGGTCCGGGCGACCAATGCGGTGATCGCCGGCGCGAATGGCCATGTGCTCGGCTTCGTCCTCAACAAGCGCCGTCAATATATCCCCAAGAGCTTTTACAAATGGCTTTGACGGGTTCGCCGCCGTTTCGACCTGTGGCGCATCGCCTCGGATGCGTTTAGGGCAGCCATCATGTATATGCGTTTTTTCGGATTGAATCGCCTGCCGTTCGAAGCGTCGCCGGATCCGGGGTTTCTGTTCGACGGGCCGGCGCATCGCGAAGCCATCGCGTCCATCGAATATGCAGTCGCCACCCGGATGGGCTTCATCATGCTCACCGGCGAGGTGGGTTTGGGCAAAACCACGGTCATCCGCGCGTTTCTCGACCGCTACGATCGCGACCGGCTGTTGCCGATCTATGTCTTTCACCCGCTTTTGAGTTTCGACGATCTGCTGGAACTCGTGTCCGACGAGCTGGGGCTGACGCTGGCGCCGGGCACCAGCAGCTTCAATCGGCTGCGCGCGATCCAACGCGAACTGATCCGGCTCTATGAGGCGGAGCAGCAGGTGATTCTGGTCATCGACGAGGCGCAGCGCCTGCCGGAAGATACGCTGGAGAATCTGCGCCTTCTGACCAACCTTGAAACCAATCAGGCGAAACTGCTCCAGATCGTGCTGGTCGGCCAGCCCGAGCTGGAGGCGATCCTGGCCCAGCCGCATCTGCGCCAGCTCGATCAGCGGATCGTGCTCAAGGCGCGGCTCGACAACCTGACGCCCGACGATTCAATGCGCTATCTGCGCCATCGCCTGATCCTGGCCGGCGCCGAAAATCCCGAGCAGGTTCTGTCGGCCGGCGCACTGCGCGCGATCGTCGAACTGTCCCAGGGTGTGCCCCGGCGCATGAATATCCTGGCGAACCGCGCCCTGATCGACGCGTTCGGCGCCGATGAAAAACCGGTCGGCGCGCCCCGCGTGCGGCGCGTCGCTGCCAATGCGATTGGCAGGGAAAAGCCCGGATCTCATGGAACCGGGAGATGGCGATCGGTCGGTATCCGTCTGTCGATCGGGCTCGCGGCCGGACTCGTGATGCTTTGGCCGACCGGCCCTGCCCCGCTCGAGCTGGGCAGCATTGCTTTCTTGTTTAATTTCTTACCGCGATCTGAAGTCGTCGCCCCTGCGACACCGGATCTCGTAAGTACCCGCTCGCAGGTCGCGGCGGTCGAGGAAACGTTCACCGTTGTCAGACAATCCGAGCCATCGCCGGCACCGCGGGCGATATTGCCCGACGTGCTGGCGCCC
>JAXDMU010000302.1:0-9258 GCA_034665905.1 Aliidongia sp.
CCCGGTGCCAGATTCTCGATGAATATATCGGCCCGTGCGATCATCCGGCGCAGCAGAGCCGCATCGTCGGGCCGGACGAGGTCCAGCACCACCGATTCCTTGCCGCGATTGAGCCAGACGAAATAGGTACTCTCGCCCTTGACCACCCGGTCGTAGGAGCGGGCGAAATCACCACCCTCACGCTCGATCTTGATCACGCGCGCACCGGCATCGGCCAGCCGACTGGTGCAGAACGGCGCCGCCACCGCCTGCTCCAGCGCCACCACGAGCAACCCCTGAAGCGCGGTCATGGCGGTTGGTTTTCGGCCTTAGAGCAGCGGACCGTCCGCGCCCATCATCTCGCGCCGGATGATTCTGACCGGCGCCAGACCGGCTGCGAGGACGCGGTCGTGAAATTCCTTCAGCGAGAATTTATCGCCCATCTTTTCTTTGTAATCATCCCGCAGCCTCAGGATTTCCAGCTTCCCGATCGTATAGTTCATGTAACCTGGATCGCTGGTCCCGCGATAGGCTTCCCGGCGCGCCTCGGGCTCGGGCGAACCGCATTCCTTCATGAAGATTTGCGTGGCGTCCTCGACGCTCTTGCCGGCCGTGTGCATCTCAAGCGACGCGACAAAACGGCAATCGCGCAGCAGTGCCTCTTCGATCTGGCTGACCTTCAGCTTGGGATCGTCCTTGCCCAGCCCTTCCTCGATCATCATCTGCTCGGCATAATGCGCCCAGCCTTCGGTGGTGGATTGCGCATGCGCCAAGCGCCGCGCCAGCGACCATTCCGGATGGGCGCGGCGCGTCAGGTATTGCATGAAATGACCGGGCCAAACCTCATGCGCCGAGATGATGTCGAGTGCGGGAAAGTAATAAGCTTGCAGATATTGTTCGAGCTTGTCCGGCGCCAATCCGGCATCGGGCGGTGAGACGTAGTAATAGGCTTGCGTGGCGTTTTGTTCGAACGTGCCAGGCGAATCCATCGCGGCTGCGGTCGTCGCACGCCGGAAGCCGGGGGTTTCCTCGACCTTGGGCAGCAGGTCGCTCGGAATCGTGACGATGTCGTGATCATGCACGAAGCTGCGCAAGCCGGCGAGATCGTCCTGGGCGGTCTTCAGCAAGGTCGCCGCGCTCGGATGCTTCGTGCGCAATTGCTTCAGGACGGCCTCGACCGGCTTACTCGGATCGACCTTTTTTGCCGCGGTCTTCAGCATTGCCTGGTCAAGGTGCAAGCGGTCATAGGCAATCTCGCGCAGCTTTACCACCTGCGCCCCGATCATCTCGAAATCGGACAGGCGCTGAACGAAGAGATCGGTGCCGAGGGCGAAATTACCGTCCGCCTTGGGCAATAGATCGGTGAGAAAGTTTTTGTAATCCTCGAACGCGGCGATCACCGCTTCGTTGGAGGTGGCAAACGCACGCTTCAGCTCCGGGTCATTGACCGAGGCGAAAGCAGCCGGCGCGCCGGTTCGATAGAAATTGAGCGAGCCCGCCAGATTGCGGATGGCGATTTCAACGAAAGCGCGCGGCGGGTGCTCGATATTGGCCTTGCCGGCGGCGAGGAGTGCCGGGATCTGGCGCTCGCGGGCAATCGCCGCGCTCAGGCGATCCTTGGCCGGAGCGAACTCCCTGTGCACCAGTTCGAAGATTGCGGAGGTCGCGACCCGGCTGTACCGGTCGGGATCGTGGCGCCAGTACTGGATGATTTCATCATCGAGCAGCGCACCCTTGATCGTTCCGATCATGATCTCGCGATCATCACGGTCCATCGGCTCCAGACTCTTGGGCGCAATGGCCGCAATTTCGGTCAGGGCGGCGTGCAGGCGCGCAATATTCTTGGCGAATGCCTCGGCGCTCAGATCATCGACCAGCGTGTCGTAATCATGAATGCCGACGCGTGTCGCGGTGACCGGATGGGCCTGAAACTCGGCGTCGTAATAGCTTTTGACCAGGCTTTGAAACGACGTCGGCTCTTCCGCCGCAACGGGCCCCGTCAGCGCGAACGCGGCGGCGAAGACCCCTGCCGCGATCTTGATTTTCGCCATCATTGGATCTTTCCCCCAGGTCGCAATATTGACATTTATGTCATCAAACTCATCGGCCGGGGCCGGTTTCCGGCGTCGGCTGTCCCCCGCAACGCTACTCCGTCTCCACTACCGCATCCGGCTTCAGATCCTCGGGATTGCCCACGACCACGAAGCTGAGTTTGGCGGGATCGAGCAGGCGCTTGGCCACGCGCTTGACGTCGTCCACCGTCACGACCGCCACCTTCTTTGCGCGGTCGGTGATGTAGTCGCTGGGAAAGCCGTTCTGCTGCAATCCGAGCAGGCGTTCGGCGATCGCCCCGGTCGAGTTGAGGCCGAGCACATAGGAGCCGATCAGATAGGTCTTGGCATCTGCGACCGCCTTGGCGTCCGGCACCTCGTCGCGCATCTTGGCCCATTCGGCGCGGATGATCTTGACCGTTTCGGCTGCCTTGGCATTTTGCGTGCCGACGAAGCCCATCAGCAGATCGGCATGATCGTAATGCACGGTGCCGGTGCCGATCGTGTAGGCAAGACCGCGCTTCTCGCGCACCTCATCACCCAGCCGCGAGGTGAAGGGACTGCCGCCCAACAGGTAATTCACCACCATCGCGGCGTAGATGTCGCGGTCGTGCAGGTCGATGCCCTGCTCGCCGAAACGGATGACGCTTTGCGGCACCGGCTTCTTGATCAGCATGATCTTGCCGGCATCGGCGGGGGCGCGGTCGCTTGGATTTTGCGCGACCGCGGTTGCCGGCAATGCGCCGAAGGTGCGGTCGAGCAGGATTGTCAGATCGGCCGGTGTGATATCGCCGACCACGGCGATCTCCAGCCGGTCACGGCCGAGCCGGGTCTTGGCGAAATTCTTGAGGTCGGCCGGCGTGATCGCGGCGATCGATTCCTTGGTGCCGTAGCGCGACCGGCCGTAAGGATGATCGGGAAATTGCGCGTGGAACCAGTTGAGCGTCGCGAGCCCGTCGGGATTCTGCTCCTGCCCGTCGATCAGTTGATCGAGCTGGGCACGCACACGCTCGACCGCCGGTTCATCGAATCGCGGCTCGGTCAGCGCCAGTTGCAGCAGTTGGAATATTTCGTCGCGATAGGGTGACAGGGTCTTCAGCGAGCCTTGCAGATGATCGGCCGTTGCGCTGAACGAAATCCCGGCCGACAGATCGTCGAGCTTGCCCTGGAACTGACCCGAATCGTAGGGGCCGGCGCCTTCATCAAGCAGGCCGGTGGCGAGGCTTGACAGCCCGACCTTGTCCGCCGGATCGCTGGCGGCACCGCCGCGGATCGAAAAATCGAGGCTGATGACCTTCTGAGTGTGATCCTCGACCAGCCATGCGGTGATCCCTTGCGGGCTGCGCACGGTCTCGACGGTAATCGCCGAGGCCGGGGCGGCGGCCAGCGCCAGCAGCGCCCCACCGAGGGTCAGCAGGCGGCGGGTCATCGTATCTCTCCAGACGGGATCGGCAGGTCGGGTTCGGCCGGGCCGCGGGCGACAAGTGTCGGGTCGGCCGGCAGCAACAGCGCGGTCACCGCCGGCTTGCCGTCAAGCACGGCATGGGCCGCAGCCATCACCTGATCCAGCGTCACCGCCTTGATCCGGTCGGGCCAGGCATCGAGATCGACCAGCGTGCCGCCGGTGCAGAGCGTGCGGCCGATGATCTCGATCGGCTCGTCGAGCCCGTCCTGGGCATAAAGTTCCGATGTCACCAGCCTTGTCTCGGCGCGCGTCACCTCGTCCCGGGTCAGCCCGTCTTTCAGCACCTGCGCCAGCACCGCCTCGACCCCGGCCTGGACCTGTTCGGTCGTGACATTGGGCCGTGGCGTCGCCGCGAAGCCGAACATGCCGAGATCGAGCCGATCGGGCGTGTACCACGCACCGGCGCTGGTCGCGATCTGCTGGTCGAGCACCAGCGCGTGATGCAGCCGACTGTTGGCACCGCCGCCCAATATCTCGGCCAGTACTTCGAGCGCGTAGCTATGTTCCTTGGCACCGGTGTGATAGCTCGGCGCCAGATATTCCCGGCTCCAGCGCGGCGTGCGCACGCGTGCATGGTGCAACGTCACGGTGGCATCGGCCGAACGGTCCGGCTCGTGGACTCGCTGGCGCAGCGGCACATTCTTGCGCGCGATCGGGCCATAATATTCCTCGGCGAGCTTCTTGACCTGTTCGACGGTGACATCGCCGGCGACAATCAGCACGGCGTTGTTCGGCGCATACCACGTGTCGTAGAAGCGCTTTTCGGCCGGCACGTCGAGCGTCCTGATCTCATCGGTCCAGCCCAGCACCGGAATCCGATAAGGGTGGTGGAGATAAAGCGCCGCCTCGACCTGCTCGTCGAGCAGCGCGCCGGGCTGGTTGCCGATCCGCATGCGCCATTCTTCCAGCACGACATCGCGCTCGGGCTTCAACTGATCGTCGGTGATGATCAGATTGCGCATCCGGTCGGCTTCGAGCTTCATCACCAGTTCGAGCTTGTCGGCGGCGACATCCTGATGAAACGCGGTGTAGTCCCAACTGGTAAACGCGTTCTCCTGGCCGCCCTGGCGGGCCACCAGGGTCGAGAATTCCTTGGGCTTCATCGTCTTGGTGCCCTTGAACATCAGATGTTCAAGGAAATGTGCGGCCCCGGAATGGCCGCGCTCCTCGTCGGCCGAACCGGTCTTGTACCAAAGCCAGTGCGCCACCGTGGGCGCGCGGTGGCTGGGCAGCACGACGACTTCCAGCCCATTCTTGAGCGTGAAGCTGGTTTCACCGAACAGCGGCTCGGCCGCCGCCATCCGGGGTGCGAGCGCGAGCGCGGCCAGGGCCGTCAGCACCGCCGCGGTTCGGGACAGGAAGCGTGTCAAGATCAGAGCTTGCCCTCGAGATCGGAATGCTGGGTTCGGTCGATCTGCACGGCATTGCCGGCGGCACCGCCCTGGTTCAGCCGCTGCGTCTCCTTGGAGGCATCCAGTGCGGTACCGGGGATCGGCGCGCTCTTCCAGAACATCAGGGTATCGACGAAGCCCTTGTCCTGATCGAGCACCTGCTTCGACTCCTTATCGACCCGTGCGCGCACGCCGGGATCGGCATCGAGCGCGCCGGCCTTGCCGAGCAGTGCTTGCTCGCCGGGCGAGAGAGGACTGGCCGGATCGGCGGCAATCGTCGGGGCGGTACCGTCCGGCACGCGGAACACCGCCTTGCGCGCCTTGTCGGTCTGGCTTTCGCCCAGCGGCTTGTCCGACGCGTTGCGGGGCGGGCGCAGGCCGTAATCGGGTGGCAGGGACAGGGGGGCGCCCGCCACGACGGCGAACTCGTCCGGGGGGGTCTTCACCAGCCCCAGAGCCTTGCTCAAATCGCTACAGCCGCCGAGGGCACTCATCGCGACCAAAAGTGCCGAGCCGAGAATTACCGTGCGCTTCATGCCGATCCTAGATCCTGGGCCAATTTTCGAATGCGAGAACAGCTCTATTTAGGCGATTCCGCCCGAATCAGCAAGCTATCCAGGAGCAGCAGGCCAACACCGAGGCAAATCGCCGAATCGCCGACATTGAAGATGTAGAAATGCCAGCCGCCCAGATGGAAATCCAGGAAATCCACGACGGCATCTAGTCGCAGCCGATCCGCGAGATTGCCCAGCGCGCCGCCGATGATCATGCCGAGCGCCAGCGCATTGTGCCACGCCACCGTCCGCGTCAGCGCCACGATCAGGGCCGCGACGATGGCGAGTGCCAGACCGGAGAAAATCAGCGCGTTGGCGGCCGAGCCGTTGTTGAACAGGCCGAAGGTAATGCCGTGATTGAAGGTCAGGCGCAGATCGAAAATCGGCAGCACGGTATAGTGACCGATCGCCGGATCCTCGAACAGGCGCAGGATGGCGAGCTTCGACGCCTGATCGAGGAGCAGCACGAGCAGCGCCGCTGCCAGACCGCGCAGCAGCATCGGCTTCGATCTCACGCCGCCGCTCCGTGATGATGATCGACCGCATCGGCGCAACGCCCGCACAGATCGGGATGCGCCGCGACCGCGCCGATTTCGGGCAAAATGCGCCAACAGCGCTGACATTTCTCGCCTTCGGCCAGGGTGACTGTCACGGCGATACCCGGCAGATCGGGCAGCGTGAACGCGCCCGCCGGAGCCGGCGCATCGGTCAGGTGGGCCGATGAGACGATCGCCAGTGTGCCCAGATCGAACCCGCCCAGCGCGGCAGCATATTCGGCACCGGCATGGACCGTCACCGCCGCCTGGAGGCCGGAGCCGATCCGTTTGGCCGCGCGGTCGAGTTCGAGGGCCCCGGTCACGACCCGGCGCAGATCGCGCACCCGCTGCCATGACTTACCCAGATCCGGATCGAGCCATGCCGCCGGAATCTCGGGAAAGAGCTGCAAATGCACGCTGTTTTCCGGGCCGTCGCCGTGGCGCAGCAGCCACGCCTCTTCCGCAGTGAACACCAGAATCGGCGCCAGCCATTTCGCCAGACAATCGAACACCCGGTCGAGCACGGTGCGCACGCCGCGCCGTTCGATCGAATCCGGCCGGTCGCAATAGAGCGAATCCTTGCGGATATCGAAATAGAAGGCCGACAGATCGACCGCACAGAACCCGTGCAGATCAGTATAGGCCGTGTGGAAATCGAAATCACCGGTCGCCTTGCGCATGACGCCGTCGAGTTCGGCGAGGCGATGCAGCACCCAGCGCTCCGGCGCCGCCAATGCGGTCTCGGCCACGCGCTCGGCCTCGGTAAAGCCGCCCAGCGCCCCCAGCAGATAACGCAGGGTGTTGCGCAGTCGGCGATAGACATCCATCTGATATTTCAGGATCTCCTTGCCGATCCGCTGATCCTCGACGTAATCGGTCGCGGCGACCCACAGGCGCAGAATGTCGGCGCCATATTCCGGGATGACGACGCTCAGCAGCAACTGGTTGCGCGCCGATTTCGACATTTTGCGGCCTTGCTCATCGAGCGTGAAGCCGTGGGTCAGCACCGCCTCGTAGGGCGCCGTCCCCCGCGTGCCGCACGCCTCGAGCAGGGACGATTGGAACCAGCCGCGATGCTGGTCCGACCCTTCGAGGTAAAGCGAGGCTGGCCATTTCAGCGCCGGCCGCTGCTCCAGCACGAAGGCATGGGTCGAGCCGGAATCGAACCAGACATCGAGAATGTCGGTGACCTGCTCGTAATCCAGCGGATCATAGGCGCTGCCGAGGAAGCGCGATGCCGGCGCCGTGAACCAGATATCGGCGCCCTCCTGCGCCACGGCCTCGGCAATGCGGTCGATCACCGCCTGATCGCGCAGCAGCGCGCCGGTCTTCTTCTCGACGAAAACGGCGATCGGCACGCCCCAGGCACGCTGACGCGAAACGCACCAATCCGGCCGGTTCTCGATCATCGAACGAATACGGTTCCGGCCCTGGGCCGGAACCCAGCGGGTCGCGTCGATCGCGTCCAGCGCTTTTTGCCGCAAATCGTTCGTGGTCATCGAAATGAACCATTGCGGCGTAGTGCGGAAGATGAGCGGCGCCTTGGAGCGCCACGAGCAGGGGTAGGAATGCATCAGCGTGCCGTGGGCGAGCAGGCCACCGGCCGCCTCGACCGCTTCGATCACGGCCGCATTGGCGTCGCCGGTCTTGCCAAAGGGAGTATAGACCCGCTTGCCGGCGAAAAGCGGCACATGGGGGTAATAGCTGCCATCGGCATCGACCGTCTGCGGCACCTCGACGCCATGCGCCTTGCCCAGCTCGAAATCGTCCTCGCCATGGCCGGGCGCGATATGGACGAAGCCGGTGCCGGCATCGGTCGTGACGAAGTCGCCAGCGAGCAGCCGATCATCGAACTCGTAGCCCTGGCCGCGTAGCGGATGGGCCGCCAGCGTACCGGCAAGCTCGGCGCCCTTGAGCGTTGCGAGCAATGTCCAGGCGGCGATGCCGGTGTCTGTCGCGACCGTCTCGACCAGCCCCGCACCCAGCACCAGCGTCTCGCCCACCACCGCCTTGCTGCCCTCGGCGACAGAATCGACGCGGACCACGGCATAGTCGAACCCGGCGCCATAGGCGATGGCGCGGTTGCCCGGCAGCGTCCAGGGCGTCGTCGTCCAGATTACCACCGAAGCGCCGGCCAGTGCCGGCACCGGAGAGGTCAGCACCGGGAAGCGCACCCAGACGGTGGTCGAGGTGTGATCCTGGTATTCGATTTCGGCCTCAGCCAATGCCGTCTTTTCGACGACCGACCACATGACCGGCCGGGCGCCGCGATAGAGCCCGCCATTCATCGCAAACTTGCCGATCTCGCGCACGATCTGCGCCTCGGCGCTATAGGCCATCGTCAGATAGGGGTGGTCCCAATCGCCGCCGACGCCCAGGCGCTTGAATTCCTCGCGATGGATATCGACCCAGCGCGCGGCAAAGGCTCGGCATTCGCGCCGGAACTCGTCGATCGGCACATCGTCCTTGTTCTTCTTGGCCTCGCGATATTGCTTCTCGATTTCCCATTCGATCGGCAGGCCGTGGCAATCCCAGCCCGGAACATAGACCGAATCCTTGCCCAGCATCTGCTGGGTGCGCACGACCATATCCTTGAGGATCTTATTCAGCGCGTGCCCGACATGAAGGTTGCCATTGGCATAGGGCGGGCCGTCATGGAGCACGAATTTCTCGGCCCCCGCGGCTTGCGCCCGCAGCCGGGCTTCCAGCCCGATCTCGGCCCAACGAGCGAGCAAATCGGGCTCGCGCTTGGGCAGTTCGGCCTTCATCGGGAAATCGGTCTGCGGCAGGAAGATAGTCGCGCGGTAATCGACGGACATGGATCATCTCGGAAATCGGCGGCCCATCGGTCGCGCCAGCTTGTGGCGGCGCGGTCGATCGGGCGGAAAGGAAGGGGGACGGCACGGCTATGCGCCCGGCACGAGCAAGATTTCCCGGCCTCCGATCAGGAAGCCGGGTAACTAATTCGCGCCCCAAAAGCGCGCGATGTCGAGTGCCCCGTCATGATCCGACCATAGGGGAGCGGCGGCAGCGCCGTCAACCGTCGAGGACCATCCGAGAATGCCCGGCGGCCCGCCTGGGCCGGCCCGCTCAGGTCGCGGCGCCGTTTGTCACTTGCATGACGGTAGTGACGAGGTACGATCACGCGTCGCAAAAGCTTCAAAGATCTTCAATGCCAGATTGCCAGAAATCTTGAGCGGGTCGGCGAATGGTGGAGCATTGTCATCCTGCGCGATGCCTTTCTGGGGGCGAAAACGGGCGCCCTGGCAGAGGCAGCGATCG
>JAXDMU010000303.1:0-6727 GCA_034665905.1 Aliidongia sp.
GCGGCGCTCGATCCCGGCATCGTCACGCGTGAAATACGCCCGATGTTCCGGTATCGCCGCCGAAAAGTGATCGAGACCCAGCACCAGCCGCACCCGTTCCGCCACCGCGCGGCCGGAATCGATGAACGCGACGCCGGACGGGGCAGCCGCCCGCAAGCTCGTCCCCAACAAGGGGAAATGCGTGCACGCGAGGACGATGATATCGGGATGTCCGTCCGGCGGTCGGTCGAAGAATGGCGCCAGCACGCGGGCGATCTCCGCCGAAATGGGTGGTTCCCCGGCAAGCAGCGCTTCCGCCATCACGACCAGCTCGGCCGACCCGACCCGCAGCACCGTGCAATCCGCCGCGAAACGGTCGATCAAATCCTGGGTATAGGGGCGGCGAACCGTTCCGGGCGTGCCGAGCAAACCGATGATTCGCGTGGTGCTTCGGGCCGCAGCGGGCTTCACCGCGGGAACGACGCCGATCACCGGCATCGCAAGTCGGGCGCGCAACCGTGGCAGCACGACGGTACTAGCCGTGTTGCAGGCAACAACGACCGCATCCGGCCGGATCGCGGCAACCGCGCGCGTCACGACCCGATCCACACGCTCGACCAACTCGTCCTCGTCCTTAGTGCCATAGGGGAAGAACGCGTTGTCGCAGATATAGGCGAGGGCAACCCCCGGCAGCAGAGCGGAAATTTCGTCGGCGACGCTAAGTCCGCCCACGCCCGAATCGAAGACCGCAATCACGGGAACCGGCATGCGCCCTCAAAGACTCTGATAACGCAACGACCAAGTCGGCGGAATGATATAGCTGTGCAAACCGGTCTGCTGCCATTCCGTCAATTCGGCGTCGACCGTACTGCCGTCGATCACTGGTTTGCCGTCCCAGATCGCGATCTGCACCGGCTCGGTAGCGAGCATGCTCGCGCGCAGAACAGCGCGATCCATCGCCCGACGCGCACCCGTCGCATAGGCTCTGTCGGTCGCTTCGACCTCGCCCGGCAGGACTTCGATCGATGTCGCCCGCCGAACTGCGGCATCGAAGCGGCGCTCCCAATCGGCACCGCTCGGCACAACCGCCTCGGCCTTGAACCGACGCGGGCCGAACGGCAGCACCACGTGAAGCTCGGCCCCACGTGCCAACGCCGCTTCGGCCGCCAGAATATCCCCGCCGCTCGCCAGCGATCCGAACGCCGCGACCACGCCGAACGAGTCGAGCGCCTCGGCGATCGCCCGTGCGACGGTTTCCTCGGCAGCCGGAATGAAGGCGCCGCCGAATCCCCGCCGCGCCATGCGATGCCCGCAATAATGCGCGACCACCATCGCTCTCGCTCTCTCCCTTGCAAGGTGCCCCGTCGGACGACGTCCGACCCGGCATCATATGTAACATTGGAGAGGCAGTACCGTCTTGACAATATTAGGTAGATGCGATTGATAGGAAATTCGCTCCACTTTTGGTGGATGGCGGGGGTGGGCGCCTGGGTCGCCCTCCCCGCCACACACGGATCAATAGAACAACGTGGCGACCTTCTCCAGCGTCTGCTCGATACCGAACGCCAGCGGAATGCCGACGATCAGCCACAGCGCAATCATCTTGGGGGTCATGAGATCCTCACTCGGCTGCCGACGGAGCGGCATTGCGGAAATGATGCCGCGCATTGACGGCGGTTACGAAATAGTTGCAGGCGAAACCGACAGCCAGCAGTGCGGCCATGATGTACATGGTGATCGTATAGGCATCGGCCTTGGCCACGCCGTGATCGATCTGATACTGGCGAATGTAATTCACCAGGAACGGCCCGGCGACGCCGGCCACCGACCATGCGGTCAGCAGCCGGCCGTGGATCGCACCGACATGCATCGTGCCGAACATGTCGCGCAGATAGGCCGGAATGGTGGCGAAGCCACCGCCATACATGCTGAGAATGATTGCGAAACCCAGAACGAACAGCGGGATCGAGCCGATCTGCCCGGTCGTCGGCACCGCCAGATAGAGCACAACGCCCAGCGCGAAGAAGATCATATAGGTGTTGCGCCGGCCAATATAATCCGAGGTCGAGGCCCAGAAAAACCGGCCGACCATGTTGAACAGGCTGAGCAGCCCGACAAAACCGCCCGCCGCCGCGGCCGTCACGCGTCCGGGAAACATTTCCTGAATCATCGGCGACGCCTGGCTGAGCACGCCGATGCCGGCGGTCACATTCAGGCAGAGCACGCCCCAGAGCAGATAGAATTGCCGAGCGCGCATCGCTTCGTTGACATCGACCTGAGCCGACGTGACCAGTTTTTTCGGAACCGCCGGCGGCACCCATCCTGCGGGCCGCCAGCCGGGCTCGGGCACCTTCACGGTGAACGCGCCGATCATCATATAGACGAAATAGAGCGCCCCCATGACGAGCATCGTCTCAATGACGCCCTGCGATGTCGCCGTCTTGAAATACGCCATCAGCGCGACCGAGAGCGGCGCCGCGATTAAAGCACCGCCGCCGAAGCCCATGATCGCCATGCCGGTTGCCATGCCCGGCCGATCCGGAAACCATTTCATCAGGGTCGAAACCGGTGAAATATAGCCGAGACCAAGACCGCAGCCGCCCAGGACGCCGTACCCCAGCACGACGATCCATAGCTGATGCACCCAAACCCCGAACGCCGAGACCATGAAGCCGCTGGAGAAGCACAAAGCCGCGGTGAACATCGCACGCCGCGGCCCGCCTTCTTCAACCCAACGGCCGAACACCGCTGCGGAAATCCCGAGAAAGGCGATCGCGACCTGAAACAGGAGCCCGATCTGCAACAGCGACCAATCCTCGGTTGTCCCGAGCAGTTTGGTCATCGGCAGATTGAATGTCGAAATCGCATAAGCCTGGCCGATCGACAGATGCACGGCCAGTGCCGCCGGCGGCACCAGAAACCGATTATAGCCCGGCGGCGCGATAGTATGAGACTTGTCCAGGAACGAACTCATTCAGCGGCTCCCCCTTAGTGCGATGGCAAGCCCGTTTCTCGGACTTGCGCGGTTCCCCCTCAGCGTATCCCGGTATTTCATCCGGCTTCGGCTGCTACTGCAATGTTTTTGCCGCGTCGAGCGCCAGTTCGTGAAGGCCGGTGCCGCCCGCGATGATGTAGGTGTGCAATTGGCGCAGCATACGCGGTTCCCAGAACTGCTTCAAATGGGTCGCGATCCCGGCAACCGCCTCGGTGCGGGGCGAGGACTGGAAGAACAGCGCGATCTGATTGACCATATGGACCATGTGTTCGGGTGTCACGACTGAGCCTCGATCAGTTGGGCGATGCGCCTCGGATGGGTGTAGACATTCATCGAGTCGGGCCGGGCCAGCGCCACGACGGTCAGCCCGACGCGGTCGGCCAGATCGAGCGCCAGGCCGGTCGGCGCCGAGATCGCGACCAGAATTGGCATGTCGAGCATCGCCGCCTTGGCGACCAGCTCGTAGCTGCACCGGCTGGTCAGCACCAGAAAGCCCGGCGGCCGGCCGCGCGCCAGGAGCCCGATCAGCTTGTCGAGCGCATTGTGCCGGCCGACATCCTCGGCCAGCGCCACGATCGCCCCCGACGGATCGGCCCAGGCGGCGGCATGGACCGCGCCGGTCGCCCGGTTCAGAAGCTGTAACGGCGCCAGTGCGGCCAGCGCCCGGTCGATCGCAGCGCCGCTCACCACCAAATCGGCGCGGATCGCCGGCACCGGACCCAGCGCCTGCGCCAGGGTTTCGACACCGCACAACCCGCAACCGGTGCGCCCTGCCATACTGCGGCGGCGATCCTTCAAGCCGGCAAAGCGCCGGGCGGTGACGCGCAGATCGATTTCGATGCCGCCGGACGAGCGGCTCACCGTCAGATCGAGCAGTTCGTCCGGCGCGTCGAGAATGCCCTCGCTCAGGCTGAAGCCCAGCGCGAAGGCTTCGAGATCGGTCGGGCTTGCCATCATCACGGCATGGCTGAGGCCATTATAAACCAGCGCCACCGGCATCTCGTCGGCGACCATCGGCTCGATGCGCTCGACCGTGCCCTTGAGCCGGAATGCCGTCCGGCGTGTGACGCCGAGGGGTTCGGCGACCACTACCACGGAGGGAGCGCTTGCACCCATGCCGCCTACTCCGCCGCGGCGACAGCCACCCTGGTCCGTTCCTCGCGTTCGCGCTGATACTGCTCCTGCCATTCCGACAGATGGTTGACGCGGCGGATCTGCACAGCGGTCACCTTGTATTCCGGGCAATTGGTCGCCCAGTCGCTGTAGTCGGTCGTCACGACATTGGCGGCGGTGTCCGGGTTGTGGAACGTGGTGTAGACGACGCCGGGCTGCATCCGGTCGGAAATCACCGCGCGCAACGCCGTCTCACCGGCCCGGCTGACCAACCCGACCAGATCGCCATCGACGATGCCGCGCGATTCGGCGTCGGTCGGATGGATCTCCAGCAGGTCCTCGTCATGCCATTTGACGTTCTCGGTCCGCCGGGTCTGGGCGCCGACATTGTATTGGCTGAGGATGCGGCCGGTGGTCAGGATCAGCGGGAAGCGCGCGGTCGTGCGCTCGTCGGTCGGGATGAATTCGGTCACGGCGAAATGGCCCTTGCCGCGCACGAATTTGCCGATATGCATGGTCGGCGTGCCATCGGGCGCCGCGTCATTGCACGGCCACTGGATCGAGCCCAATTCGTCGATCCGTTCGTAGCTGACGCCTTTGAAGGTCGGCGTCATGCGGGCAATTTCGTCCATGATCTCCGAGGGATGGGCGTAGTTCATCTGGTAGCCCAGCGCTTGCGACAGCTTCACCGTCACCTCCCAATCGGCATAGCCGGCCATCGGCGGGATCGCCTTGCGCACCCGGCTGATCCGCCGTTCGGCATTGGTGAAGGTGCCGTCCTTTTCCAGGAAGGACGAGCCGGGCAGGAAGACATGGGCATAGATCGCGGTCTCGTTCAGGAACAGATCCTGTACGACGACGCATTCCATCGCTTCGAGGCCGGCGGTGACATGCTTGGTGTCGGGATCGGATTGGGCGATGTCTTCGCCCTGGATATAGATTCCCTTGAACGAGCCATCGACCGCGGCATCGAGCATGTTGGGAATCCGCAAGCCCGGCTCGCCCTGGAGCGGAACGCCCCAGACTGCCTCGAAGCTTTCGCGCACGGCATCGTCCGAGACATGGCGATACCCGGTGAATTCATGTGGGAACGAGCCCATATCGCAGGCGCCCTGGACATTGTTCTGGCCGCGCAACGGATTGATCCCGACGCCTTCGCGACCGATATTGCCGGTCGCCATGGCGAGATTGGCCATGCCGATCACCATGGTCGAGCCCTGGCTGTGCTCGGTGACACCCAGCCCGTAATAGATCGCCGCATTCCCGCCGGTCGCATAGAGCCGGGCAGCGGCGCGCAGATCGGCCGCGGGAATGCCGGTGATCGCCTCGGTCGCTTCCGGCGCGTTGCGCGGCTCGGCGGCAAAGGCCCGCCAGCGGGCGAAGCTGTCCCCCTCACAGCGTTCGGCGACATAGGCTTCGGCGACCAGCCCCTCGGTCACCACGACATGCGCCATGGCATTGATGAAGGCGACATTGCTGCCCGGCCGCAGCGGCAGATGATAGCTCGCCTCGACATGAGCCGAGCGGACCAGATCGGTGCGGCGCGGATCGGCGACGATGAGCTTCGCGCCCTGACGCAACCGCTTTTTCATGCGCGAGGCGAACACCGGATGGGCGTCGGTCGGGTTGGCGCCGATCACCAGCATGACGTCGGCCTCAAGCACCGAGTCGAAATCCTGGGTTCCGGCCGAGGTGCCGAGCGTAGTCTTGAGTCCGTAGCCGGTCGGCGAATGACAGACGCGGGCGCAGGTATCGACATTGTTATTACCGAAGCCGGCGCGGATCAGCTTTTGCACCAGATAGGTTTCTTCATTGGTGCAGCTCGACGAGGTGATGCCGCCCACCGAATCGCGGCCGTATTTCGCCTGGATTCGCTTGAATTCCGATGCGGCGTAATTGATCGCCTCGTCCCAGCTCACTTCGCGCCACGGATCGCTGATCTTGGCCCGAATCATCGGCTTCAGCATGCGATCCTTATGCGTGGCATACCCCCAGGCGAAACGGCCCTTGACGCAGGAATGGCCGTGATTGGCCTTGCCGTCCTTGTAGGGCATCATGCGCACGACGTCGTTGCCCTGCATCTCGGCCTTGAAGGCGCAGCCGACACCGCAATAGGCGCAGGTCGTGACCACGCTGCGTTCGGGTTGACCCTGCTCGATGATGCTGTTCTCGCTCAGCGTCGCGGTCGGGCAGGCCTGGACGCAAGCGCCGCACGAGACGCATTCGCTGTCGAAGAAATTCGTCGGTCCCGGCGCCACGGCCGAGGCGAAACCTCGCCCGTCGATCGTGAGGGCGAAGGTGCCCTGGACCTCTTCGCAGGCCCGCACGCAGCGTGAACAGACGATGCATTTGGCCGGATCGAAGGTGAAGTACGGGTTCGAAGTGTCTTTTTCGGCAGCGAAATGATTGGCGCCGTCATAGCCGTAGCGGACTTCGCGCAAGCCCACGACCCCGGCCATGTCCTGCAATTCGCAATCGCCGTTGGCCGCACAGGTCAGACAGTCGAGCGGGTGGTCGGAGATATAAAGCTCCATCACGCCGCGGCGCAGCTTGGCGAGGCGCGGCGTCTGGGTCTTGACCTTCATGCCCGGCTCGACCGGCGTGGTGCAGGAAGCCGGCGTGCCGCGCCGCCCGTCGATC
>JAXDMU010000304.1:0-4163 GCA_034665905.1 Aliidongia sp.
CAGGATAAGGCGTCGTGCGCGAGTCTGCCACACACTTTCTCGGCAGACAGATCGGCGGCGTTGGTGCGGCATCGCCCAGGATCACGATCGTCACCGGCTCGGCAGGGCGTATCCGATCGGCGGAAAATCGCCTTTGGCGCAATATGACCTATTTATTCAGTACCTTGACCATCTAGTCCACCTTCAGTAAACGCCGGAAAACTCCTAGAATTTGACGATATAGTGCAAAATATTAATTAATAAATTAATCAATTTCGCGTATTTAGTTTATCAATTTTCTATATCGATTCTATTACGTTTGCTTATTCATAATACTTTATGATTACACTGATACTTTTGTCTTATATAATTTATTTAATTTACTGAATTTTTATCGACACACTACTAAGTACTTATATTCGTCTAGCTCAGGTTGATATACCTTAATTTCCTGAACTTATCGACGATTGCCCCCAACCATTACGGTCGTGGCGCAGGAGATATAGTAAAAATGAGAACCACATATGTAACTGGCGCAAGCATGCTTGCGCTGAGTATGGCGCTTGGCAACTTGGCCAACGCCGGACCGCCCGGGGCGCCGCGCGTATTAACGACCAACATCGCCGACTACAATGCGGCGCAGGCGACGCAGGCGAACGGCATTCTGACCGTCCCCGACGGGCTTGCGACCTATGCCGTGAATGCCGGCGGTGGCTCGCTCGAGGTCAATTCCCGCCTGACCGTGACCTTGCCGGCCAATTTCACCTTCAACTCGCAGCCCGCGCTGTCGGATACCGGGACTGCGACATTTTCGCTGGTCGCGGGCGGCGTCGGTGCGCAATCGGCCGTGTTCCAGGTCAATACTGCGCCGATCATACCGGGCCAGAGTGTGACGCTCGGCACTTTCGCAGTCGCGGGCGCCACGATCCTGGGCACACCGATCCCGGTGAGTGGCGCCTTGCCGCTGACGATACAGGCGACCAACAACGCGCTGATCACCAATAACGACGCGACCCCGTTCAGCGTCGGCGCCTTCGCCAGCGAGCCGGGTGCCAGCGGAGTCTATGTCGGTGCCATCCAATTCATCGACCTCGCACCGCCGTCGTTCGGGTCGTTGTTCCTGAGCAGTCCGGACACGCCAACGATTGTCCTAAGCGCCGCGGCCATTCACGCACAGACCGTTGACGCCGCCACCAGCACGCACCCGGTATTGAGCCCGACTGGCGCCCTCAACTCTCTGGCAACGACCGATACGGCAACTGTTGTCATCGCCGGATTGTTCGAAGGCATCCAGACCGCTTTCGCGTCCACGACCTCCGACTGCAAGACGGTGACTACCGGGACAACTGTGCCGGCCGGCCCCTTGCAGATCTCGATTCCCGACGTGCCGATCAATGGAGAAATCTTCTTTTGCATTACTGCGGGCACCGGGGGGACGTTGCTTCAGCAGAACCCGAATGGCCTTGTCCCGAGCGCCTTGCCGGGCACCAGTACCGACTTCCTGGCGTTCAAACCGACCGTCGAGTTTCCAGGCTTTATCGTCTACACGCATGGTGGCGTCCTCTCGGTCGGCAATTTCTTCACCGGGGACGATGCGGGCTACAGCTCGCTGTTGCGGGTGAACAATGCCGGCTCGGCCGGGGTCCAGGTCTTTGTCGTCGCCCAACCCGATACCGGCGGCCCGCCGCTGATCGGCCCGCTGGCCACGCTCGGTGCCGGGATGGGCACGGTGTTCACCGAGCCGCAAGTCGCATCGGCGACCGGGCTGAATCTGGCGAATTCCGGCCAGCGGGCCACGATCCAGCTGATCATCGGCGGCGACGTGGCCGGGGTCGCGGCATCGACTTTGTTGGTCAATCCCGGCGGTGTCGTCGATAATGTGAGTCTGGCAACGCCCTTGAAATAACACCCCGCCTCGTTGATCAGGACCGATCGACGAGGCCTCAGTCGCAGGACGCGTTCCATCGGCATTGACGGCGAGACGGCGATTCTCCAGGGTTCGGCCGAACTTTACTCAAAGTGAGGCACGATGACCCTTCCGGCCAACCGGTTCGTCCTGGCTTCGGCATCGCCGCGGCGACTCGATCTGCTGCGGCAGATCGATTGTCCGCCCGATGCCGTCGATCCGGCCGAATTGGACGAGACGCCCGGCCCCGACGAAACGCCGCCACGCCATGCCGAACGGCTGGCGGTGGAAAAGGCGCGCGCGGTCGCGGCGCGCCATCCCGGCGCCTGGGTGCTGGGTGCCGACACGGTGGTCGCCTGCGGCCGGCGCATTCTGCCCAAGGCCGAGGATGAGGCGACGGCGCGGCGTTGTCTGGCGCTCTTGTCGGGCCGGCGCCACCGGGTCCATGGCGGCGTGGCGCTGATCGCGCCCGATGGTGCGCTGGCGACCCGGCGCGTTCAGTCGATCGTCGCGTTCAAGCGCCTGACCGAGATCGAGATCGCCTGGTACGTCGCATCGGGCGAATGGCACGGCAAGGCCGGCGGCTATGCGATTCAAGGGCTGGCCGCCCGCTTCGTGCGCGAGATCGGCGGTTCCTATTCCAACATCGTCGGGCTTCCGCTGTTCGAGACGGCGCAGCTTTTGGGCGGCCGCGGGGTGCGGTGAGCCGCGTCCTCGCCCTTTCCGTCGCACCGGGCGAAGTGCGCGGCGTGCTGCTCGAAGACGATCGTCCGGTCGAGTTGCGGCTTGAGCGCGACGCGGCGGCGAGTCTGGTCGGCGCCGTATTTTTCGGCCGGATCGCACGGGTCGTGCCCAGCCTGCCCGGCGCCTTCATCGAACTCGGCCTTGCTCGGCCGGCTTTCTTGCCGGGTGACAAGCTTCCGGGCGGCGGTGCGCTGATCGAAGGCGCCGGGCTGATGGTCAAAATCGTCAAGGACGGTTTTGCCGACAAGGCGCCGGAAGTCACCGCCGCCCCGGATTTTCCCGGACGATTCGCCGTCTGGACCCCGTTTCGGCCGGGCACCGCCGTGTCGCGCCAGATCGCACCCGACGAACGGAGCCGCCTGCTGGCGCTACTCGCGCCCTTGGTCAATCCGGGCGAGGGCGTGGTGCTGCGCAGCCATGCCGCGGGCGTCGCCGCCGCAGATATCGCAACCGATCTCGATCAGTTGCGCCGTAACTATGCCGCATTGCGCGCGGCCGCCGATACAGGGACCGGACTGCGCCGCCTCGATCCGGTCCAGAACGCCCTCGTCCGCCTCGCCGCCGGCATCGGTCCCGACATCGACCACATCGTGATCGATGACCGGGCCAGCCTGCCGCTGTTGCGGCGCGGACTTGCCCACCCCGAACGGGCCGAGTTCGATCCCGCCCCCGGTTTCGCCGAACGCTATGGTGTGACCGAGGCGTTCGAGGAGGCGCTGGCCACGCGACTTCCGCTCGCGGGCGGTGGCGACATCACGATCGAAGGCACGGTCGGCTTTACCGCGATCGACGTCAATCTCGCGGCCGCCGCCGGCCGGCGCGGCCGGGCCGCCGATGCGATCCTCGCGGTCAATCTGGCGGCGGCCACCGCCGTCGCGCGCCAATTGCGGCTGCGCAATATCGGCGGCGCCATCATCGTCGATTTCATCACGATGGCGGCGCGCGACCATCGCCGACAGGTCGAAACGGCCTTGGCGCTCGTCGCAATCGGCGATCCGGTGCCGACCGAACTCCATGGCTGGACCCGTCTCGGCCATCTGGAATTGACCCGTCGGCGCGGCACCGCCTCGATCGCCGATCGCATGCTGCTGCCGGGCGGTGCACGCCGCCCGAAAACGCCGGCCACCGTGGCGCTGGAATTGCTGCGGGCGCTGGCCGCAACACCGTATCGACCGGGTCGACTCGAATTGCGTATGGCGGCCGGTGTCGCCGATGAGTTGACGGGCCGCCTCGCCGCGGCCTTCGCGGCGTCAGTGGCAACCTGCGGCCGACCCGCCAAGATTACGATCGAATCCGACCGCGATCCGGAGAGTTTCGAGATCCTGACCGCTTGACGACATCGCGTGCGAGAGACCCTTCGACATCCTGGCTGCATACTTGTATCACGGAGCCATCTTCATCCATGGCAGGGGTGGCGCATGCCGATTTCATTCTCCGTATCGACCTCGCGCCCTTGTCCGATCTGCGGCAAGCCACCGCTGCTTCCGCATATGCCTTTTTGCTCGGCACGCTGTCGGCAGGTCGATCTGGGGCG
>JAXDMU010000305.1:0-10112 GCA_034665905.1 Aliidongia sp.
GCCCGATTGTCGGCGGTTGCCGCTTTGTGCCCGTTTCGCGGCACAGGCATTGAGGAGCCCGATGTTTACCCGCCAGCGTCTCGCCCCCTTCGTTCTCGGCCTCGTTTTGTCCGGCCTGCTCGCCGGCTGCGACAGCGACAAGCCTGCCGACAACGCCTATCAATCCGTGCCGACGCCGGCTCCCGCTGATCGGGGCGGCAGCTCGATCTTCGGCCTCGGCGGGATTCCGCTGCTCGACAGCCAGAGCAGCGGCGAGCCGGCCCCGGCGGCGCTTGGCGTCGGCGTCAATGCGTTTTTGTGGCGTGCGTCGCTCGATACCGTGTCGTTCATGCCGATCGCCTCGGCCGATCCGTTCGGCGGAGTCATCATCACCGACTGGTTCGCCCCGCCGGAGACGCCAACCGAGCGCTTCAAGATCAATATCTTCATCCTCGATCGGCAATTGCGCGCCGACGGCATTCGTGCTGCGGTGTTCCGACAGACCCAGACCTCCGATGGCCGCTGGGTCGATGCCACGGTCGAGAAGAAAACCGCGGGCGATTTCGAGAACGCGATCCTGACACGGGCGCGCCAGCTTCGCGTGACCGCTGCCGGTACGACCGCCCAGAATTGACCTCGGGCGGCGGCTGTCCTCCCGGGGCGAGCCGCCCGTCCCGGAAGGACAGGATCTTCGATGACCGAACGCTATAATTTTCTTGAGGCCGAACAGCGCTGGCGGGCGGCCTGGCAGGATGCGCGCAGTTTCGCCGCGGTGACCGATCCGGCCCGACCGAAATATTATGTGCTGGAGATGTTCCCGTATCCGTCGGGCAAGCTCCATGTCGGCCATGCCCGCAATTACACGATGGGCGACGTGGTGACGCGCTTCAAACGGGCGCGCGGCTTCAATGTGCTGCATCCGATGGGCTGGGATGCCTTCGGTTTGCCGGCCGAGAATGCGGCGATCGCCTCGGGCATCCATCCGGCGCGCTGGACCTACGACAATATCGCCACGATGCGCGCGCAGCTTCAGCAGATCGGGCTGGCCTATGATTGGGATCGCGAAATCGCGACCTGTCATCCGCAATATTACCGGCACGAACAGAAGATGTTCCTGGATTTCCTGAAGGCCGGTCTCGCTTATCGCAAGGAATCCTGGGTCAATTGGGATCCGGTCGAGCACACCGTGCTGGCGAATGAACAGGTGGTCGATGGCTGCGGCTGGCGCTCTGGTGCGCCGGTCGAAAAGCGGCTGTTGTCGCAATGGTTTCTGAAGATCACCGATTTCGCCGAAGATCTGCTGGACGGCCTCGAAACGCTCGATCGCTGGCCCGAGCGAGTGCGCGTGATGCAGGCCAACTGGATCGGCCGCTCCGAAGGCGCCCGGGTGTTTTTCACGCTGGCGGGCGACGGCTTTGCCGGCGAAACGCTCGAAATCTTCACGACACGGCCCGACACGCTGTTCGGCGCCTCGTTCTGTGCGGTGTCGGCCAATCACCCGGTGGCGCGGCGCCTCGCTGCCGAGGAGCCGGCGATCGCCGACTTCAATGCCGAATGCAACCGGATGGGCACCAGCGAAGTCGCGGTCGAAACCGCCGAGAAGCAGGGCTACCGCACGCGGCTGGTGGTCGAGCACCCGCTGATTCCCGGTGCGACCCTGCCGGTCTATATCGCCAACTTCGTCCTGATGGAATATGGCACGGGCGCCATCTTCGGCTGCCCGGCGCATGATCAGCGCGATCTCGATTTCGCCAACAAATACGGGCTGCCGGTACCCGTCGTGGTCCGTTCGCCCGATGGTCCGGTGCCCGAGATCACGACCGAAGCCTTCGTGGCGACGGACGGGATTGCGGTCAATTCCGGGTTTCTCGACGGGCTCACCGTCGCCGAGGCCAAGCGCCGGGTGATCGAGCATCTGGCCGCGGCGGGTCAAGGGGCCGGCACGATTCAGTATCGGCTGCGCGATTGGGGCGTGTCGCGGCAACGTTATTGGGGCTGTCCGATTCCGATCATCCATTGTCCGACCTGCGGCATCGTGCCGGTGCCCGAAGCGGATCTGCCGGTCGAGCTGCCCGACGATGTCGGCTTCGATCAGCCGGGCAATCCACTCGATCGACATCCGACCTGGAAGCATGTCGCCTGCCCCGCTTGCGGCGAAGCGGCGCGGCGCGAGACCGATACCTTCGACACGTTTTTCGAATCCTCCTGGTATTTCGCCCGGTTCTGTTCGCCGCGTTCCGACGCGGCGTTCGAGCGCAAGGATGTCGATTACTGGCTGCCGGTCGATCAATATATCGGCGGCATCGAGCATGCGATTCTGCATCTGCTCTATTCCCGCTTCTTCGTCCGCGCCTTGCGGCACTGCGGCTATCTCGATCTGAAAGAGCCATTCGCCGGCCTCTTCACCCAAGGCATGGTGTGCCACGAGACCTATAAAAACGCCGATGGCGCGTGGCTCTACCCTGAAGAGACAGAAATCGGCGAAGACGGCGCGATCCTGGATCGCCAGGGCCGGTCGGTCACGCTGGGCCGTACCGAAAAAATGTCGAAATCCAAGAAGAACACGGTCGGGCTCGATGCGATCTGCGGCAGCTATGGCGCCGATACCGCCCGGCTGTTCCTGTTGTCGGACAGCCCGCCCGAGCGCGACCTGGAATGGACCGCAGCGGGCATCGAAGGCAGCTGGCGCTACGTCAATCGCCTCCACCGTCTGGTCGCCGATCATCGCGACCGGCTGGGTCCGCCGGGCACCAAACCGACCGGTGCCGGTGCCACGCGGCGGCTGACCCATAAAACCATCGCGGCGGTGACCGCAGATCTGGAACAATTCCGCTTCAATCGCAGCGTCGCGCGCCTGCGTGAACTCTCCAACCATCTGGACGAAGTCGCGGCCACGGCCGATGGCATCGAATTGCGCGAAGCGCTGGAGGCGCTGATCGTACTGATGGGGCCGATGATGCCGCATCTGGCCGAGGAGCTGTGGCATCTGCTCGGCCATGGCGGGCTGCTGGTCGATCAGCCCTGGCCGAGCGCCGATGCCACTCTGACCCGCGATGACGTTGTCACCATGGCGATCCAGGTCAATGGCAAGCTGCGTGCGACACTCGACTTGGCGCGCGATCTCGATCAAACTCAGGCGCGCGAGGTGGCGTTGTCGGTTCCGGCGGTGCAGCGCGCGCTTGATGGGAAATCGGTCAGGAAGGTCATCGTCGTGCCGAATCGGATCATCAATGTCGTGGTCTAGGCGCTTCCCGGCACTCGCCATCTGCCTGCTGGCGGCCGCGTGCGGCTTTCAGCCGCTCTATGGCGACCACCGCGGTTCGGACACTTTGGCGACCGAGCTGGCCTCGATTCGTGTCGTGCAAATCACCGAGCGCTACGGTCAGGTCATGACCAACGATCTGCATGACGGGCTCAACCCGACGGCGCTGCACGTGCCCACCGCCTACCAGCTTGAGGTGGCGTTGCGCGAAACAACCGCACCACAAGCGACGCGGGCCGATGGTACACCCAGCCGATCCGCGCTGTCGCTCAGCGCCACCTGGATTCTTCGCAAGTTGGACGACAAGAAAATTGCGGCGCATGGCGTGCTGAAATCGTCGACCGGCTATGACGTGCTCAACAATGACTACGCTAATGTCGTAAGCAACAACACCGGAGAGTTGCGGGCCGTGCGGGATCTGAGCGACCAGATCCAGGCCGGCATCGCCATCTTTTTCCAGACTCAGCCGGCGACGTGAAGCTCGGCCCCGCACAGCTCGCGGGATTTTTAAAACAGCCGCCGGACGCGATCGCCGCCGTGCTGCTGTTCGGTCCCGACGAAGGCTTGGTCCGCGAGCGGGGTGAGGCTCTGACCCGCGCCGTGCTCGGCAGCGCCAAGGACGACCCGTTTCGGCTGGCGATGCTGACCGGCGAAGCGCTGAAACAGGACCCGGCCCGGCTGGCCGACGAAGCCGACGCGCTTAGCCTGATGGGTGGACGCCGGGTGGTTCGCGTCCGTGATACCGGCGACGCACTGTCGAAAAGCCTGCAATATGTGCTGGATCGCAAGCCGGGCGGTGGGCTGATCGTGATCGAAGCCGGCGATCTCGGCAAAAGTTCGTCCTTGCGTAAACTGGCCGAGGCCGCCGCCAATGCCGCCGCGATCGGGTGCTACGCCGATGGCCCGCGCGAAATCGCCCAGCTGATCCGCGAGGTGATGGCACGCGAGCGTATTTCGATTGCCGACGACGCTGTCGACTATCTGGTCGGCAATCTGGGCGACGATCGCGGTGTCACCCGTCAGGAAGTCGACAAGCTCTGCCTGTTCGCCGGGCCGGGCGGCAAGATCGACCTCGAAGGCGCTATCGCGTCAGTCGGCGATTCGAGCGCGCTTGAGCTGGATAACGTGATTTACGATGCGCTCGACGGCCATGCGGCATCGGTCGATGCAGCACTGGGCCGGCTGTTTCTGGAAGGTCAAACCGCGGTCGGAATTCTGCGTTCTGTCCAGCGTCACGCCCTGCGCCTGCATTTGGCCGCCGCCCGCGTGGCGGCCGGCGAAACCGCGGATACGGTGGCGCGCAGCCAGCGACCACCGATCTTTTTTAAATATGTCGAGCGCTTTCGCGGCCAAATCACCGCCTGGCCGCCCGAACGCAGCCAAAGGCTGCTGAAGCTGCTGCTCCAGGCCGAACTCGACTGCAAGACGACCGGTTATCCCGAAGAAACCATCTGCCGGCATCTTCTGACCATGATCGGGCGATTGCCGGGCCGGCCCAACCCGCGTTAACGCAGCCGGCGCAGCAGCTGATCCAGTTGATCGAGCGTGCGGTAGGAGATCACCATCTCTCCGGCGCTGCCGCGTGGTTTGAGCTTCACGCCCAAGCCCAGGACGCCGCTGATCTCGCGTTCCAGCGCAACGGTATCGGCGTCGCGCTCGGGCACGGTCTTGCGGGCGCGGGTCGCGTCTTTGGCCTTAGCGACCTGGTCTTCGACCTGACGCACATTGAGGCCGCGCTCGACGATCAGATCAGCCAGCTCGTCGGCCCGATCCCAGCCGATCAGCGCGCGTGCGTGACCGGCACTGAGCTTGCCGGCCGAAAGAAAGTCTTTAACCTTTTGGCTCGCCCCGAGCAGCCGCATGGTGTTGGCGACATGGCTGCGGCTTTTGCCGACCGCCTGGGCCAGATCTTCCTGGGTATGGTCGAATTCTTCGGTCAAGCGCACATAGGCTTCGGCTTCTTCGAGCGGATTGAGATCCTCGCGCTGCAAATTTTCGACGAGCGCGATTTCCAGCGTTTCCTGGTCGGAAAATTCTCGCAGAATCACCGGCACGGTATGGAGCGGTACCTGCCCTGCTGCCCGCCAGCGCCGCTCGCCCGCGATCAGTTCATAGGCGTTGGCAATCGTCTTGTGCGGCCGTACCAGCAGCGGGGTCAGAATGCCCTTGTCGCGAATCGAAGCGATCAGCCCAGCCAATTTTTCCGGGTCGAAGACGCGGCGCGGCTGATAGGGGCCAGGATGGACCAGTTCAATCGGCACTTGCTGCGGGTCGCGCCCGTCGCCGCCGGTCGGACCATTGTCGCCGAGCAGTGCCGACAGTCCCATGCCTAGAGAGCTGCGGCGTTTGGGATTGGTCATGGTTCGAGCCCGTGGCTGTCGTTAGGCATGATCGCGCTCGCGATGGAGCATTTCGCTGGCCAGATGAAGATAGGCGGCGGAACCGGCGCAACGCCAATCATACAGCAAGACCGGTTTGCCGTGGCTCGGCGCCTCCGAAATCTTCACATTGCGCGGAATCACGGTGTCATAGACTTTCGGGCCGAAATAGCTGCGGACATCGGTCGCGACCAAGTCACACAGATTGCTGCGCCGGTCATACATGGTGAGCACGACGCCTTGAATATCGAGGCCCGGATTCAAATGCTTTTTCACGCGATCGATCGTCCGTACCAGATGACTCAATCCCTCAAGCGCATAGAATTCGCATTGCAACGGCACGAGCACGGCGTTGGCCGCGACCATCGCGTTCAAGGTCAGCAGCCCGAGCGAGGGCGGGCAATCGATCAGCACGTAGTCGTAAACGGTGTTGAGCCGCCGCAAGGCATCATGCAGCCGGTATTCCCGTCGTTCTTCACCGACCAGCTCGATCTCGGCCCCCGCCAATTCGACCGATGCGGCGATGAGTTGCAGCCCCGGCACATTGGTCGCGATCAGCGCGCCACCCAGTTCTTCCTCGCCCATCAGCACCTGATAACTGGTCGCTATGCGCTGCTGCTTGGTGATCCCCAGGCCGGTCGACGCGTTGCCCTGCGGGTCCATATCGATCAGCAGAACGCGCTTATGCACGGCCGCCAACGCGGTCGCCAGATTCACCGCCGTCGTCGTCTTACCGACCCCGCCCTTTTGATTGACCACGGCAAAAACCCGGGGTGGCTTGGCAATGGCGCTCGCGAGACCCGTCGTTTCAAGCTTGTCGCTCACGGATCGACTCCAATTTGACGATGACGCCGGACGCGCCGCTGAGGCTGGGGAATTCGGTCGCTTCCATGTGCCAGAATTTCCGCGCTTCGGTCAATTCATCTGCCAAACCAGCGCCTTTGAGGAAATAACATGTGCTGTGGGGGACGAGAAACCGCGCAGCATACTTGAGCAGAAGATCGAGCCGCGCGAGGGCTCTAGCCGTGACGATATCGGCGGCGATTACCGGCATCGCCTCGATTCGCTGGGTATGGATGGTAACGGAAGCGCCGGTGGCGCGGGCGGTTTCCCGAAGAAAGACTGCCTTGCGTTGGTCCGACTCGACCAAATGGACATCGGCGAGCCCCATGATCGCCAGAATTAGACCAGGCAATCCGGCCCCGCTGCCGAAATCAAGCAAAGTGCGGCTGTCGGGCGGCAAGAGACGATAGAGCTGTGCTGAATCGAGAATATGGCGGCGCCACACATCACCCATGCTGGCCGGCGCCACCAGATTGATCCGCCGGGTCCATTTGCCCAGACAATCGACATAGAGGCGGAGGCGATCCAATGTTTCACGTGAAACAGGGACAAGACCGGCAAACTCCGTCACGGTCAGCGGAGTCATGCTGCGGACACGATCATGCAGAGAGCGTCCGTCGATCGCGCTTCACGAATTTCAGCAATGCAATCATCGCTGACGGCGTGACGCCGGGGATGCGACCCGCAGCGCCTAGCGTCGCCGGCCGAACCATTGCGAGCTTTTGCCGAACTTCGTTGGACAAGCTGCCGACCAGATCATAATCGAGATCGAGCGGCAGAGATAAAGCTTCATCCCGGCGGAATGCGTCGATATCGGCTTGCTGCCGGTCGATATAGGCCGCATAGCGGCAATCGATCTCGATCTGCTCCGCGATATCGCGCCGAAACCCGCCCAAGACCGGCCAGATCGCCGCGAGCCGCTCCAGGGTAATCTCCGGCCGGCTCAGCAGATCGACCGCATTGCGGATCTGGCCATCGGCATTGACCGCAATGCCGTGCCGCGCCAGTGCCGGCGGGGTCATCGCCAGTCCCGCCACCAGCGCCGCCGCTTCGCGCAGCCTCTGTGCCTTGTCCTGCCACGCTTCCATCCGCGTGGCCCCGATGCAGCCGATTTCCAGGCCGCGCGGCGTCAGCCGACGATCGGCGTTATCAGCCCGCAAGACCAGGCGGTATTCAGCGCGCGAGGTGAACATCCGATAGGGCTCGGCCGTCCCCCGCGTGACCAGATCGTCGATCATCACGCCAATGAACGCCTCGGCGCGGTCGAGCGTGAACGGCACGGAACCGGCCGCTGCCAGCGCGGCATTGAGCCCGGCGATCAAGCCCTGCCCGGCCGCCTCTTCATAGCCGGTCGTGCCGTTGATCTGGCCCGCCAGATAAAGCCCGGCGACCCGCCGCGTTTCGAGCGTCGGCATCAGTTCCCGCGGATCCACAAAATCATATTCGATCGCATAGCCGGGCCGGAGTATCACCGCCCGTTCGAGGCCGGGGATCGTGCGCAGCAAGCCTGCCTGGATCTCGCGCGGCAGCGAGGTCGAGATGCCATTGGGATAGATCGTGTGGTCGTCCAGCCCTTCCGGCTCCAAGAAGATCTGATGACGGTCGCGGTCGCCGAACCGCACCACCTTATCCTCGATCGACGGGCAGTAGCGCGGGCCGGTACCGGCAATCTGTCCGGAATAGACCGGCGCCTGATGCAGATTCTCGCGGATGAGCGCATGCGACGCCGCGGTCGTTCCGGTGATGTGGCAGGCGATTTGCGGCGTGGTAATCTGCCCGGTTAGAAACGAAAACGGCTCCGGCGGGTCATCGCCCGGCTGGATTTCGAGTCCGGTCCAATCGATCGTCCGTCCATTGAGCCTCGGCGGCGTGCCGGTCTTCAGCCGCCCGAGCGCGAAGCCGGCCCGATCGAGGGTTCCCGACAGACCGAGTGACGGTGCCTCCCCGGCCCGACCTGCCGCAATTGTCTCGGTGCCGATATGGATCAAACCCCGCAGGAAAGTCCCGGTGGTCAGCACGACCCGGCCCGCGCGCAGGATTTGGCCGTCCCCCAACATGACTCCGGCGACGGCACCCAGGTCATTCAGCACCAGATCCTCGACCGCTCCTTCGACAATCGCCAGCCCGTCGAACTCCGCCAGCAAATCCGCCATGGCCTGACGATAGAGCTTGCGGTCGGCCTGGGCGCGCGGCCCGCGCACCGCCGGGCCTTTCGATAGATTCAGCATGCGGAATTGGATGCCGGCCCGGTCGATCGCCCGCCCCATCACCCCGTCGAGCGCATCGATCTCCCGCACGATATGGCCTTTGCCCAGGCCGCCGATCGCGGGATTGCACGACATTTCGCCGATCGTCGCATGACGGTGGGTGACCAACGCCGTACGCGCGCCCAGCCGCGCCGCGGCCGCGGCGGCTTCACAGCCGGCATGGCCGCCGCCAACCACCACGACATCGAAACTGATTTGATCGCTCATCATCGCCCCGATATAGCACGCTACTTACCGATGCAGAAATCCCGGAAGATCACATCGAGCAAATCTTCGACATCGATCTTCCCGGTGATCCGCCCCAAGGCCCGCAACGCCAGACGCAGATCTTCGGCGATCAGTGCTTCCTCCTGGGCTTGCGATGACCGGATCAAGGCCGCCGCACATTCCGTCAGCGCTTCCCGGTGGCGCAGCCGAGTGACCAGCGGCGAGGCGCCCCCCAGCCGCTGTTCGACCCGCTCGGTCAGAAGGGCGATCAGCCGCTCGATCCCCGCCCCGGTGCGGGCCGAGACGCCGATCGCTCCGGGCGGTGGCGGGGCCAGATCGATCTTGTTCCAAACGGTCAGGACATTCCCCGCGGCATAGTCTGTTTCACGTGAAACAGGGTCCAAGCTATCCAATATAATCAATGCGATATCGGCGGATTCTGCACGCGCCCGCGCGCGCCGGATGCCTTCCTGCTCGACCGCATCCACGGTTTCGTGAATTCCGGCGGTATCGGCGAGAATCACCGGATAGCCGCCCAGCTCGAGATGCACCTCGATCACGTCGCGTGTTGTGCCCGCCGTTGCCGCGACAATCGCCGCCTCGCGCCCTGCCAGCAGGTTGAGCAAGCTCGATTTGCCGCTGTTGGGTGGACCGACCAGTGCGACCGAGAGACCATCGCGCAAGATTTCACCCCGGCGATCATCCGCCAGATGGCCCCTGATTTCTTCGGACAGCCGGATAGCTTCCGCCGCGACCGAAGCGACCAGATCGCGCGGCAACTCCTCCTCGGAAAAATCGATCGCCGCTTCGAGATGAGCCAATGCCCGCACCAGCCGACCGCTCCAGGCGGTCGTGACCCGGGCGAACTGGCCACCGATCTGCCGCAATGCCTGGCGCCGCTGCGCGCCGGTTTCAGCGTCGATCAGATCGATCAGCCCTTCAACTTCGGTCAGATCGAGCTTGCCGTTTTCAAAGGCGCGCCGGCTGAATTCACCGGGTTCGGCCAATCGGAATGCGGCGAACCGGCCGAGCGCACCCAGCAGCGCGGCGATCACCGCGGAGCCGCCATGGATATGAAATTCGGCGACATCCTCGCCGGTGAAACTCGCGGGGCCCGGAAACCAGACGACCAGCGCACGGTCAATCTCTTCCTGGGTGTCGGGATCGCTCAGCCGC
>JAXDMU010000306.1:0-6928 GCA_034665905.1 Aliidongia sp.
TATCGCCTCTTACGGGAAATAACGACAAAAGCCTCGCGGTATTCTGCCAAAGCCCGGCTTTATGGCAGGTCCGGTTCGAGGCTGCTTGCGTCGCTCAAGGCGCCCCCCTCAATCTCGCAAATCCTCCCAGAACTCCTTCACCCGCGCGAAGAACCCCTCCGATTCCGGGCTGGTCTTGTCCTTATCTCCCGCGCGCTCGAACTCCTTCAGCAGTTCCTGCTGGCGCTTGGTCAGGCTGACCGGGGTTTCGATCACCGCTTCGACATACATGTCGCCGCGCGCCGGTGAGCGCAGGACCGACATGCCCTTGCCCTTCATACGGAATTGGTGGCCCGATTGCGTGCCGGGTGGGATGGTGATGCGGGCGCGCACGCCGTCGATGGTCGGCACGTCGAGCTGGCCGCCCAAGGCCGCCATGGTCATCGGGATCGGCACGCGGCAATGGATGTTGGCGCCGTCGCGCTGGAACAGCCGATGCGGCGTCACCGACAGGAAGATATAGAGATCGCCCGGTGCCGAGCCGCGCAAGCCCGCCTCGCCTTCGCCGGCCAGCCGGATGCGGGTGCCGTCTTCGACGCCGGCCGGAATATTGACCGACAGGGTCTTTTCGCGCCGCACGCGGCCCTGGCCGCCGCATTGCTTGCACGGATTCTCGATCACCCGCCCGGCGCCGCCGCAACTGGGGCAGGTCCGCTCGATGGTGAAGAAGCCTTGCTGCGCGCGCACCTTGCCGGCGCCGGCGCAGGTCGAGCAGGTCACGGGGCGCGAACCGGCCTCGCTGCCCGAGCCCTTGCAATGGTCGCAGCCGACCGAGGTCGGCACGCGGATCTGCGCGGTCGAACCCTTGAAGGCTTCTTCCAGACTGACTTCGAGATTATAGCGCAGATCGCTGCCGCGCGCGTCGGTCTGGCCGCGCCGGCCGCCGCCCAAGCCGCCGAACATCTCGTCGAAAATATCGGCAAAACCGGAGGCGAAGCCGAAATCGCCGGCCCCGCCGCGCGCGCCGCCGCCGCCATTTTCGAAGGCGGCATGCCCGAAGCGGTCATAGGCGGCGCGCTTCTGATCGTCCTTGAGGACGTCGTAAGCCTCGCTCACCTCCTTGAATTTATGCTCCGCCGCCTTGTCGCCGGGGTTGCGATCCGGATGATATTGCATGGCCAGCTTGCGATAGGCCTTTTTCAGGTCATCGGCCGATGCGCCCCGCGCGACGCCGAGCATCTCGTAAAAATCTTGCTTCGCCATCTTATCTTCCTGACACGACGACGCCCGGACATTGCGATCATGTGCGATGTCCGGGCGCGGCTTCCCTCATCTCATCTCATCTGCGGACCAGAGCGGTCCGGTTCAATTGCTCTTCTTGCGTTCGTCGACTTCCTCGAAATCGGCATCGACCACTTTGGCGCCGTCTTCGGCGGTCTCGGCCGTATGGGCGCCGGCTTCGGGACCGGCGCCGGGCTGGGCGCCTTCCGACTGGGCGGCCTTGTAGATCGCCTCGCCGATCTTCATCGAAACCTGAGTGAGCGCGTCGGTCTTGGCCTTGATCGCCTCGACATCCTCGCCGGTCAGAACTTCGCGCAAGGCCGCGATCGCCGCCTCGGCCGCCTGCTTGTCGGCCGCCCCGATCTTGTCGGCCGATTCGCTGAGCGTGCGCTCGGTCGAATGGGCCAGCCCCTCACCGTGATTGCGCGCCTCAACCAACTCGCGCTTGCGCTTGTCCTCGTCGGCATGCGCCTCGGCATCCTTGACCATCTTGTCGATCTCGGCATCGTTCAGGCCGCCCGAGGCCTGGATGCGGACCTGCTGTTCCTTGCCGGTGCCCTTGTCCTTGGCCGAGACATTGACGATGCCGTTGGCGTCGATGTCGAACGTGACTTCGATCTGCGGCATGCCGCGCGGGGCGGGCGGCAGGCCGATCAGATCGAACTGGCCCAGCACCTTGTTGTCCGCCGCCATTTCGCGCTCACCCTGGAACACGCGGATGGTGACCGCGGTCTGATTGTCCTCGGCGGTCGAGAAGGTCTGGCTCTTTTTGGTCGGGATCGTCGTGTTGCGGTCAATGAGGCGCGTAAATACGCCGCCCAGCGTCTCGATGCCAAGCGACAGCGGCGTCACGTCGAGCAGCAGAACGTCCTTGACGTCGCCCTTCAAGACGCCGCCCTGGATCGCGGCACCAATGGCGACGACTTCATCCGGGTTGACGCCCTTGTTCGGCTCCTTGCCGAAGATCTGCTTTACCGTCTCGGCGACCCGCGGCATGCGGGTCATGCCGCCGACCAGGATCACCTCGTCGATGTCGGCCGCATTGAGGCCGGCGTCGCGCTGTGCCGCGCGGCACGGCTCGACCGTGCGCTGCACCAGTTCTTCGACCAGGCTTTCGAGCTTGGCGCGGGTGAGCTTCAGGTTGAGATGCTTCGGCCCGGCCTGATCGGCCGTGATGAAGGGCAGGTTGACCTCGGTCTGCATCGACGAGCTGAGTTCGATCTTGGCCTTTTCCGCGGCTTCCTTCAGGCGCTGAAGGGCGAGCCGGTCCTTGCGCAGATCAATGCCCTGTTCCTTGCGGAACTCGTCGGCCAGATAATCGATGATGTTCTTATCGAAATCCTCGCCACCGAGGAACGTGTCACCATTGGTTGATTTCACTTCGAACACGCCGTCGCCGATCTCCAGGATCGAAACGTCGAACGTGCCCCCGCCCAGATCATAGACCGCGATCGTGCCGGCGCCGCGCCGCTCCATGCCATAGGCAAGGGCCGCCGCGGTCGGCTCGTTGATGATGCGCAGCACGTCGAGACCGGCGATCTTGCCGGCATCCTTGGTCGCCTGACGCTGGCTGTCGTTGAAATAGGCCGGCACCGTGATGACGGCTTGCGTCACGGTCTCGCCCAGATAGGCTTCGGCGGTTTCCTTCATCTTCTGGAGAATGAAGGCGGAAATCTGCGACGGCGCCAGCTTTTGACCGCGGCTCTCGACCCAGGCGTCGCCATTATCGGCGCCGACGATCTTGTAGGGTACGAGATCGACGTCTTTTTTGACCACTTGATCGGTGAAGCGGCGGCCGATCAGCCGCTTGATGGCGAACAGCGTATTCTCGGGATTGGTCACGGCCTGGCGCTTGGCGGCCTGACCGACCAGGCGCTCGCCCGACTCGGTGAAGGCGACCATCGATGGCGTGGTGCGCGCACCCTCGCTGTTCTCGATAACCTTTGCCGTCTTGCCTTCCATGACGGCCACGCAGGAATTCGTCGTGCCGAGATCGATACCAATGACTTTGCTCATTTGTGCCTCATTCTAGTAAGCAGAAACCGCGACCCGCAGGGGCGCCGCGCGTTCCCCCAGGAAGTTACTGTTGGACGGCCAAGCCAATCCGTCGCCGTTATATATGGGGCAGGGTGGCGGGCTGCAACGGGCGGAACCGCTTCCACCCCGCGTTCCAGCAGAAATAATTCTAACGGAAAGGCAGAAATGCCGCATTCGACCCATCCTGCGCTCAGGCGGTCGTGTCGAGCCGCTGATAATTGCCGTCCGATTTGTCCGCATCGGATGCCGATTCGGCGGCCGGGCCATCGCCTTTGGCGACGCCGACCATGGCGGCACGCAGCAGTCGGTCCTGGAGCAGATAGCCCGGCGCCAGCACCTGAACGATGGTACCGGCCGGCTTGCCGGTGTTCTCCAGTTCGTACATCGCCTGATGCAGATTATGGTCGAATTTCTCGCCGGCCGGATCGACCCGCTTGACCCCGTGCTTTTCGAAGGCACCGATCAACTCGCGCTCGGTCGCGGCCACACCGGCCAGCAGCGTCTTCGTCAAATCATCCTGCGCCTGGGCGGCCGGTGCGCTGTCGATCGCGCGGCGCAGATTGTCGGCAACAGACAGCAGATCGGTCGCAAAGCGCTGGGCCGCGTATTTCACCGCATCGTCGCGCTCGCGCTGGGCGCGGCGGCGGATATTTTCCTGTTCCGCCAGGGCGCGCAGCAGTTGGTCCTTGAGCTTCGCGGCTTCGGCCTCGAGTTCGGCTTCGTGGTTGGCGGCGGGTTCGGCGGCCGGGCTTTCCGGCAGGTCTTCCACGGTCTCGCGGCTCTCGTCTGTTTCGGTCATCTGGTCTTCCTGTCTATCCGATGAAGCGCCCGATCACCTTGGCGGTGTAATCCACCATCGGGATGATGCGGGCATAGTTGATTCGGGTCGGGCCGATCACGCCGATGGCGCCGACAATTTGCTCGCGGCTGTTCAGGTAAGGCGCGATCACGACCGAACAGCCGGCCACGCCGAACAGCGGGTTGGCGGCGCCGATGAAAATCTGCACGCCTTCCCCGCGATTGGCCGCCTCGACCAGTCGCAGCATAGCGTCCTTGGTCTCCAGCATCTCGAACAGGGTCCGCACGCGCTCCAGATCTTCGAGCGCGCTGATATCTTCCAGCAGATTGGCCTGACCGCGCACGATCAGCGAGCCGCGGTCCTGGTCGCCGGCCCAGACGGCGAGGCCGGCTTCGACCAGCCGCGCTGTGATTTCGTCCAGTTCCGCGCGGCTCGCATCAAGATCGCGCGCCAGGGCGGCCTTGGCTTCGTCCAGCGTATGGCCAACGATGCGCGACGACAGATAGTTGCCGGCCGTGACCAGCGACGAGGCCGGGATGCCGATCGGCACCTCGATGATGCGGTTCTCGACCATGCCGGATTCGGTCACCATCACGACCAGCGCCCGGCCGGGACCGAGATTGACGAATTCGACATGCTTCAGCGAGCGCTCGGTCTTGGGCGCCAGCACCAGCCCGGCGCAGCGCGACAGACCGGAAAGCGCCGTACTCGCTTCCTCCAGCATCTGCGGCAGCGAGCGCCCGGCGGCGACACAGCGTGCATCCAGATTCTGCCGCTCATCCTGGCTCAACCGCCCGACTTCGAGCAGCCCGTCGACGAACAGCCGCAATCCCTGATCGGTCGGCAGCCGGCCGGCTGAGGTATGGGGCGCATAAAGCAGCCCGGCTTCCTCCAACTCGGCCATGGTGTTGCGGATCGTCGCCGGCGAAAGCCCAAGCCCGAGCCGGCGCGAAATCGTGCGCGAGCCGACCGGCTCGCCGCTTTCGACATAGGCATCGACGATCTGCCGGAAAATATCGCGGCTGCGCTCGCTGAGCGCACCGATCGCGGTCTGCGTCTCCAAAGGCCGGATCGGGGGGATGAGCCGGGAGTTCACTGAAATGCGCCTTCTGGTTCGAAATGTGAGAGCCGCCGGGACGGGCGAAACTTAGGGCGTGATCGCAGAATGTCAACCGGGGCGGCCCCCCTTCATTAGTCGTTCGTTGCCGTCGCCCGCGGCGCCAGCACCAGTCCGGCATTGGCGGCACGATAGGCGATGGCCGCACGCCCGTCGTCAAGGGCCACCAGCATATCCAAGATCGCGGCCAGCCGGTGCTGCAATAGATGGCCGTTCGCGACGAAATCATGGCGCCGCCGAATGCCGGCCTCGCCCTCGGCATCGAACCGTCGAAGCGCCTCGGCATGGGCGGCGAGCAGCGATGCGATATCGCCGTCGCGGTAGGTCAGGATCGGCAATGCCGCTTGCACCTCCGGTGAAAAGACCTTGCCGAGATCCAGTACGGCGTCCGAGACCAGCGGGATCTGGCCGCAGGCCAGCGCATCGAAGAGCCGGGTTGAGAGATCGCGCTCGACCGGCACGACGAGAGAGGTCTTGTGGCCGCACCATTCGGCCAGTTGTTCGGCGCGCGATTTGTTGGAATAGCGCGTTCGATCTTCCGGCGGCATCAACAGCAGATTGGCCTCCGGTACCGCGCGCAGCCGGTGCAGGAACTCATGCCGCCGGGAAAAGGGGTAATCGACGAACCCCGCCAGAAATCTATCCGCGCGCCGCACCGCCAGCGCCAGACCCTCGCGGATTTCCGCTTCGTTCCATTGAATGCAGCATGCCGGCAAATGTCCAAAATTTGCGGAATGGGGATTCAGCAGGTACTCGGAACAGAAGGCATGGCTCGGAAAATACCCATCGACCGCCAGCACCGTCCGAAGGTTGCCGACATAATTCAGATGATTGTCGATCAGCCAGACCAGGCAGACGGCGTTCCGCAAACCGCGTCGCAAATTCCAGATCGGTGCCAGAAAATCACCGCCATGCGCCGTCAGGATCAGGATATCGATGTGCGCGGGAAAGACCGGTCCCGCGCTGATTCGCCAGGGCCGTCCGGCGGCCGTGACATCGCCAAAGGCGGTCAATCGGGTAATGTCGGCGGATTCGGGTGCGAAAATATGGACGGTGACCGGTGTCTTCAACAAGGCCGTCCGTAAACGAGCGGTAGCTGGCGTCGAATGCTCGAATCCGGTCCACATGTGATTCTCCGGTTGGGAATTGGGAAATGCCGACTCACCGCCGGCCGAACAGCCGTTCGATATCCGCGAGCTTCAACTCAACATAAGTCGGGCGGCCGTGATTGCATTGGCCGCTGTGCGGCGTTGCTTCCATCTGGCGCAGCAAGGCGTTCATCTCATCCCCGTTGAGCCGCCGTCCGGCCCGCACCGAACCATGGCAGGCCAGCGTGCCGCAGACCGATTCGAGTCGCTCGATCAGACTGAATTCTGCCCCCAGTTCGGCGATCTCCTCGGCCAGATCGCGGACCAGCCCGGCGATATCGGCGGCGCCGAGCAGGGCCGGCACCTCGCGCACGATCACCGCGCCAGACCCGAACGCTTCGACGACCAACCCCAGCCGGGCGAGATCGCCCTGCCGCTCGACCAGTGCCTCGGCCAGTGCCGGGTCGAGTTCGACCACTTCGGGCAGCAGCAGCATCTGGCGCTTGACCACGCCCTGGGCCAACGCCTGCTTCATGCGTTCATAGACCAGCCGCTCATGGGCGGCGTGCTGATCGACGATGACGATGCCGTCTTCGGTCTGGGCCACGACATAGGTGCCGTGGATCT
>JAXDMU010000307.1:0-2501 GCA_034665905.1 Aliidongia sp.
CGAGGCCGCATAGAAAATCCGTCCGACCGGGTTGAGATTTTCTGCGAGGTGGTCGCCGGCATAGGGTTCGACCAGCATGAAAGTGCCATCCGAAGTGAGGCGGCTTTTGATGTAACGGGCGGTGCCGACGGGGTCGCCCATATCGTGCAGCGCATCAAAAATCGTGATGAGGCCATAGTCCGCGCCGGGGAAATCCTTGGCCGACGCCGTTTCGAAGCGCACATGGTCGCTCACGCCCGCCTCGCGCGCCGCCGCACGGGCGCGTTCGACCGATGGTGCGTGATAATCGAACCCGACGAAACGGGAATTGGGAAAGGCTTTGGCCATCACGATGGTCGACGCGCCATGCCCGCATCCGACATCGGCCACCGCGATGCCAGCCCTGAGTCTGGCTTCGACGCCATCCAGCGCCGGAAGCCACGCCGTCACCAGATTGGCGTTGTAGCCGGGGCGGAAGAAGCGCTCCGTGCCGTGGAACAGACAGGCGCTGTGCTCGTGCCAGCCGAAACCCCTGCCCGTGCGGAAGGTTTCGGCGATTTTCGGCTCATCCTGGAACATCGCTGAAATGATGTCGAAGCCACCGGCCATGAAGGCCGGGCCGGCCTCGTCGGCAAAGACCATCGCCTGTTCGTCGTTCAACCGGAATTTCGATGTCGCCGGATCGAAATCGACATAGCCGGCCGCCGCCTGGGCCGCGAGCCATTCGCGCAGATTGCGTTCATTGACGCCGCTCGCAACCGCCAGCTCGGCGGAACTTGCCGGGCCGGCCTTGGCCAGCGCCTTGTAGAGACCGAGCCGATCGCCCAGCACCACGAGGGATGCGGACATCGCCGCCCCGAGATCGCCAGTCATCTTGCCAACGAATGCCTGAAGCCTTTCCGGATCGTGCGCCATCGCTGCCCTCCATCGCTCGCACGCCCCAGCGGCTTGCGCTCGGGCGCCGGGGCGATTATGCGCTGGTCGGGCAGAATTACCAAACCGAGACGGCACAAAGCGGGTGCGACCGCCTGTGTGCGACAATCGGCGCCATCAAATACGGTCCTGGAACGCGATGCCAGTTGCGCGGGGACCCGGTCAATTCGGCCGATCGTCCGGCGGGCTCATCCTGATGATATAACGTGATGATGATTTATGGCATCGCAACCCGGCCTTATGATATCTCCTGTGCGGGGTACGAGGGGTTGTCCGACGGATGCTGAGATATTTTCTGCGGCGGGTTTTGATCGCGATTCCGACCCTGCTCGCGCTCATCACCATCTCGTTCTTCATGATCCGGGCCGCACCCGGTGGGCCGTTCGACGCCCATCGCAAGGCAACACCCGAGGTGATGGCCAATCTGAACCGGGCGTATCATCTCGACGAACCGCTGTACCAGCAGTTCGGGCGTTATGTCTGGAACGTGGCGCAGCTCGATTTCGGCCCGTCGTTCAAATACCGCGACTACACGGTGTCGGATCTGATTCTGCGCGGCTTTCCGATCTCGCTCGATATCGGTTTGTGGGCGATCTTCTTTTCCACCACGATCGGCATGGCGATCGGCACCATGGCCGCCCTCCGGCAGAATTCGGTGATCGATTATGCGGTCATGAGCTTCGGCATGGTCGGTGTCGCGGTGCCGACTTTCATCGTGGCCCCCATTCTGCAACTGGTTCTCGCCGTCGGCCTGGGCTGGCTGCCGGTTGCCGGCTGGGATGGTAGCTGGCAGCACAAGATTCTGCCGATCTTCGCGCTGTCGCTGCCGCCGATCGCGGCAATCTCGCGCCTGACCCGCGGTAGCATGATCGAATCGCTGCGCTCCAACCATGTCCGCACGGCGCGTGCCAAGGGGCTGGGCATGCGCCTGACCGTGCTGCGGCACGCGCTGCTGGGCGGGCTGCTGCCGACGCTCGCCTATCTCGGGCCGGCTACCGCCGGCATCATCACCGGCTCGGTCGTGATCGAGCGCGCCTTTTCGATTCCCGGCATCGGCCGCTATTTCGTCGAAGCGGCGTCCAACCGCGATTACACGCTGGTGATGGGCACATTGATCTTTTACGGGGCGCTCATCATCTTCGCCAATCTGATCGTCGATCTGGCCTATTCGCTGGTCGATCCCAAGGTGCGCTATGACTGATGCCGGCGCCGCCGCCCTTCCGGCCGAAGCGATCGAGCCGGCCCGCGACAAGGTCAGGAACGGTCTGGCCCGGCTGCGCCGCAACCATCTGGCGGTGGCCGGGATCTACATCTTCGGCTTCATCCTGCTCGGCTGCGTGGTCGGCCCCTGGTTCATCCCGTTCGATCCCGAAACCCAGGATTACTCCGCCATTTCCAACGGCCCGTCCTTTGCTGGCGGTCATTTGTTCGGTACCGACGATCTCGGGCGCGACCTGCTGGTCCGGCTGTTGCTGGGCGGCCGGACCTCGCTTGCCATCGGCATTCTCGCGGCCATCGTGGCCGTGGTGATCGGCACCGGCTACGGCGCGGTTTCCGGGTTTTTCGGGGGCGCAGTCGATCAGGTCATG
>JAXDMU010000308.1:0-2528 GCA_034665905.1 Aliidongia sp.
TCGGCCGGACTCTTCCGGGCATAGTTGGCGTCGTATTGCTGCCCCAGATCGATCGCCGCCTTCATCAATTCGGCTTCGGTGACCTCGGCCGCCACAGCCGGGGCGGTGGCACCGATCATCGCGGCCAGCAGCGCCGGCATCCCAATCCCTCGCATGTCACTACACCCTTCGTGAGCGGTCGAACGGTGCTTTGTTCCGCTGAATTGCACTCCCGTGTCAAGTGCTACCGGCCGATCGCCATCATAATCTCACGCACGCACGACCTTGATGGATGTGGAATGACTTTTTCCCGGATATGGGAGGTTCGCACGGCACTGCGCAAGGGCCGAATTACGCCCAGGCGGCCCAGACGGCCCCCAGCGCCGCCGCACCAAGCACCAGCCGGACCAGCCACCGCCGCAGACGCCAGCCGAGCGACGGGACGTTGTCGTTGGCCGGGGCCGGACGCGACCAGTGAAAAGAGAAGAGCGGAAGGCCCGAAGACCGCGCCGCCCGCTCTTTCCCGAATTCCCCACCGCGCAGGCGATGGATTCCGTTATCCACGCTTGGTCAGCGGGACGTAATCCCGCCGCGCCGGGCCGGTATAAAGCTGGCGCGGGCGACCGATCTTCTGGTTCTCGTCCTCGATCATCTCGTTCCACTGCGTGACCCAGCCGATGGTCCGCGCCACGGCGAAGAGTGCCGTGAACATCGAAACCGGGAAACCCAGCGCCTTCATGACGATGCCCGAATAGAAATCGACATTCGGGTACAGCTTCTTGTCGACGAAATAGCTGTCGTTGAGTGCTATGTGTTCGAGTTCCATGGCGAGTTCGAGCAGATCGTCATTGATGCCGAGTTCGCCCAGCACTTCGTGACAGGTCTGGCGCATGACGTTGGCGCGCGGATCGAAATTCTTGTAGACGCGATGGCCGAAGCCCATCAGCCGGAACGAGTCGTTCTTGTCCTTGGCCCGGCGGATGAATTCGGGAATGCGGTCCTTATGGCCGATTTCGATCAGTTGCTTCAGCACGGCCTCGTTGGCGCCGCCATGAGCCGGCCCCCAGAGCGAGGCAATGCCGGCGGCGATGCAGGCGAACGGGTTGGCGCCCGACGAACTCGCCAACCGCACCGTCGAGGTCGAGGCATTCTGCTCGTGATCGGCCTGGAGCATCAGAATGCGGTCCATCGCCTTGGCCAAGACCGGATTTACCTCATAGTCCTCGCACGGCACGGCAAAGCACATATGCAGGAAATTCTCGGGAAAGGTCAGCGAGTTCTTCGGATAGATGAAGGGCTGGCCGAGCGTGTATTTGAACGCCATCGCGGCGATCGTCGGCATCTTGGCGATCAGTCGGTACGAGGCGATCACGCGCTGGCGCGGATCATGCACATCGGTCGAATCATGGTAAAACGCGCTGAGCGCACCGACCACGCCGCACATCACCGCCATCGGATGGGCATCGCGGCGGAAACCGCGATAGAAGGTGCTGAGTTGCTCATGCACCATAGTGTGAAGCGTGATGTCGCGCTCGAACTTGGTCTTCTCGGCCGGCTTCGGCAATTCGCCATTGAGCAGCAGATAGCAGACTTCCATATAGTCGCTATGCTCGGCCAGTTGCTCGATCGGATAGCCGCGATAGAGCAGGATGCCGGCATCGCCATCGATATAGGTGATCGCGGATTCGCATGAACCGGTGGAGGTATAGCCGGGATCGAAGGTGAAATATCCGGTCTCGGCATAGAGCTTGCGGATATCGATCACCTTGGGTCCGACCGAGCCGCCGATCAGCGGCAAAATCACCTGCTTGCCGGTGCTGTTGTCGATCAGCGTGACGCTCTCGGACGTGCCGTGCGCGGCTTCGGAATTGCTACCCATCGAATTGCTCCTTCGCGAGCGGAAATTGCGGCGGCGCCGGAATTTCCGTACCATAGGCCGCTCGTGCCATCATGGCAAACGCGCTGTGCTGCACTGCGTTCAATCCGTCGTGACCGCACCGAAATCACGCATCCGGCCGGTCGCTTCGTCGCGCCCCAGTATGCGCATGATTTCGAAGATGCCGGGCGACGTCGTCGAGCCGGTCAGGGCCACGCGAAGCGGCTGGGCCACGGCGCCGAGCTTAACGCCTTGCGCTTCCGCGAATTTCCGGATTTCTGCCTCAAGCGCGGGCTCGCTCCAATCGTCGAATGCCCCCAGCGTTTCCGCCAGCTGCGCGACCAGATGCCGCGCCTCGGGCGTCGCCAGAATCAACGCCTTTTCGTCTTGCGGCAGCGGCCGCACTGCAACATAAAACGCGGCGTTCCGCGCCAATTCGACCAGCGTTTTGGCCCGCGCCTTCAGCCCATCCATGCCGGCGAGGAGGCGTGCGGCATGCTCTTCCGACAGCGCACCCTCGGGCTTGAGCCGGGGCGCGATCAGGGAAACCAGCCGGGCGGCATCGGCCTCGCGCAGATAATGGCCGTTCAGATTGTCGAGCTTGGCGAAATCCAAACGGGCGGGCGAACTGCCGATGCCGGGCAGGTCGAACCATTCGATCGCCTGCGCGGTC
>JAXDMU010000309.1:0-5758 GCA_034665905.1 Aliidongia sp.
CATCTATATGGTGCCGGGTCGGAGCCCCGAGTTCCTGATTTGGAGTTCGGCGATCGTTTTATTCTACGGAATCGTTCACGCGGTGGGGACCTGGAAGGCTTGGCCGGAAATGGTTCCGACATCAAAAAGGCAAGCAACGACACGCTGATGTGAGGCGTGCTCCGTCGTCGGCCGGTTCGACACCCCGCAGATCACGGCGGAAAATGATCTTCTGAGCCTCCCGCGGCCCCTGTCGGGAGAGCGTTGCTAAGCATAATTTGCCAACAATGGCGCGGTGATGGAGGGGCCACGGCGCCGCCACCTACTTCGGCACCACCGCTTCCCTTAGCACCACGATACTCACCCGTCGGTTGCGCGGGTTGTTCGGGTCGGTCGGCACGAAGGGTTCGGTGTCGGCTTTTCCCAGCACGGTGGCGATCCGGGCGTCGGGCAGGCCGGCGGCGATGAGGGCGCGGCGGCTGGCGTTGGCGCGCTGGGTCGAGAGATCCCAGTTATCCATCGCGCCCGGCCGCAGGAACGGCGTCGCGTCGGTGTGGCCGGTGATCGAGACCTTGTTCGGCATCTTCGCCACCGCCTGCGCCACCAGCCCCATCAGCTTGCGGGCCGCGTCGTTCATATCGGTCGAACCCAAAGCGAACATCGAGGTCTTTTCCTGATCGACCAATTGGATGCGCAAGCCTTCTTCGGTTCGGTCGATGATCAAATTCTGGGCCAGCGGTTTCAGATCTGGAACTTGCTGGATCGCCTGCTGCAATTCGAATTGCGCCTTGGTGAATTGCTTGTTCTCGCGTTCGGCCTTGAGCGCCTGGAATTGCGCGTCGGTCAGGTTGTTCGGATCGACCACCTGGCCGGGCGCCAGCTTTTGCAGCAAAGCGCGCTCCTGCGAGGTCAGCTTGTTGGGCTGGAGGCCGTTGGCCAGTTCGTTGGGGTTGGGCTTGGGCGTCGGGGCATTCGGATCGCCCGCGGCGTTGTAGGTGAATTCATTGGGGTTTTCGACCTTGCCCGGCGTGTCGTCATTGTCGCTTTCTTCGAAATCCTGTGGCCGGTTCAACTCCGTGGCGATCGCCGGCGGCGCGGCGTTGCTGATCTGCGAACCTTCGACCGTCATGGTCTGGCCGCCCAGCACGCCGCCCGAGCCGCTGGTCGTCGATTTGGTCGCGAGCGTCGGCGAGAAATAATCGGCGATGCCGCGCTTTTGCGCATCGGTCGTGGCATTCAGCAGCCAGAGCAGCAGGAAGAACGCCATCATCGCCGTGACGAAATCGGCATAGGCGACCTTCCAGGCCCCACCATGATGAGCATGGCCGGCCTTTTTGATGCGCTTGATGATGATTGCGTTCGACTTCGCCATCCTGCCGCCGACCGTTTCGGTATCCGACCGCTTCTGTTTCCCAGTTTTAGATTAAGATAGCGTTGCGGTAGCGAAAGCGGCGGCCTATCCCAATGCCGCCGCCAGATCGGCGATCAGATCATCGACATCCTCGATGCCGACCGACAGTCTGCATAGCGAATCGGAGATACCGAGGGCGGCGCGCTGGTCCGGCGGGATCGAGGCGTGGGTCATGATTGCCGGATGCTCAATCAGACTTTCGACCCCGCCCAGGCTTTCGGCCAGCGCGAACAGGTCGCAGCGTTCGAGAAAGCGCCGCGCCTCGTCGAGCCCGCCTTTCAGCGTCATCGTGACCATGCCGCCGAAGCCCTCCATCTGGCGGCGGGCCAGCGCGTGTTGCGGATGGCTTGCCAGCCCCGGATAGAACACGCGCTCGATCTTCGGATGCTTCTCCAGCCACTCGGCCACGGCAAGCGCGCTCTGGCAATGCTGGCGCAGGCGCAGCGGCAGGGTCTTCAGGCCGCGCAGTGCCAGAAAGCTGTCGAACGGCCCTTGGATCGCGCCGACCGCATTGTGCAGGAAGGCCAGTTGTTCGGCCAGTTCGGGATGATCGCCGACCACGACCACGCCGCCCACCATGTCGGAATGGCCGTTCAGATATTTAGTCGCCGAATGCATGACCAGATGAAAGCCATGGTCGATCGGCCGCTGCACGACCGGTGTCGCAAAAGTGTTGTCGGCTGCCGCGATCAGCCCATGCCGACGCGCGATTGCCGCCACCGCGTCGAGATCGATCAGCTTCAGCATCGGGTTCGACGGGGTTTCGATCCAGATCAGCTTGGTCTCGGGCCGGATCGCTGCCTCGATCGCGGCCGGATCGGCCATATCGACGAAACTGAAGCGCAAGCCCGCCGAGCGCTCGCGCACCCGCTTGAACAGCCGATAGCTGCCGCCATAGAGATCGTCGGAGGCGATGATATGGGCGCCGCTGTCGAACAGATCGAGAATGGTGGCGATGCCGGCAAGGCCGGAGGCAAAGGCGTAACCCTGCGTGCCGCTTTCCAGATCGGCCACGCAGCGCTCATAGGCCATGCGCGTCGGGTTCTGCGAACGGGAATATTCATAGCCCTTATGGACGCCCGGGCTTTCCTGGACATAGGTCGAGGTCTGATAGATCGGCGGCATGATCGCGCCGGTCGTCGGATCGGGCGATTGGCCGGCATGAATCGCCCGGGTGGCGAGGCCGGGCCGGTTGGAACGGTCGGTCATGTGCAAAGAGTCCTCAGGCGAGCTTGTGGCGCAGATGATTGAGCAGGTCGATCCGGGTGATGACGCCGTGGAACTTGCCGTCCTGTTCGACCACGGCGACATGATCGCGCGCGAAGATCGGCAGTAGATCGTCGATCGTGGCGCCGGGGGGGATCGTCTGTACCTTAGTGGTCATGGCGTCCTTGACCGGCAGCTTGAATTTCTCCGGCGCCGACGCGACCGCCAGCAGCAGGTCGGATTCGTCGATGATGCCGATCACCTTGCCGCCCTCCAGCACGGGCAATTGCGAGACTTCGTAGAGCTTCATGCGGCGATAGACGATGAACAGGCTGTCGTCGGGCGCCACCGTGATGGTGCCGCCATCCTCGTAGCGCCGGCTGATCAGATCGGTCAGATCGCCCTTCTCGGGACGGTCGAGCAGGCCCTGATCGAACATCCAATAGTCATTGTACATCTTGGACAGGTATTTGTTGCCCGTGTCGCAGATGAACGTGACGACCCGCTTGGGTTCGGTCTGCTCGCGGCAATACCGCACCGCGGCGGCGACCAGCGTGCCGGAGGACGAGCCGGCCAGAATGCCTTCCTTGCGCAGCAATTCGCGCGCCATGACGAAGCTGTCCTTGTCGCTGACGGCGTAGGCCGCCCTGACCAGCGACAGGTCGCAAACATCGGGCACGAAATCCTCCCCGATGCCTTCGACGAGCCACGAGCCGGCCTCGGTCATCCGGCCGGTCTTGACCAGTTCGGTCAGGACCGAGCCCTCGGGATCGGCCAGCACCATTTCCATCTGCGGGTTGACCCGGGTGAAGAACCGGCCGAGCCCGGTCAAGGTGCCGCCCGAACCCACGCCGACCACGATGGCATCCAGATCATGCTGCATCTGCGCCCATATTTCCGGTGCGGTGCCGATCTCATGGGCCAGCGGATTGGCTGGGTTTTCGAATTGATTGATGTAAAAGGCGCCGGGAATCTCGCTCGCCAGCCGTTTGGCGATGTCCTGATAATACGCCGGGTGGCCTTTGACCACGTCGGAGCGGGTCAGTCGCACCTCGGCGCCCAGTGCCTTCAGATGGAACACCTTGTCCTGGCTCATCTTGTCGGGCACGACCAGGATCAGCGGGTAGCCCTTTTGCGCCGCGACCAGCGCCAGCCCGATGCCGGTATTGCCTGCCGTCGCCTCGATCACCGTACCGCCCGGCCTCAGCCTTCCGTCGCGTTCCGCGGCCTCGATCATGGTGAGGCCGATGCGGTCCTTGATCGACCCGCCGGGATTCTGGTTCTCCAGCTTGACGAAGAGCCGGCATTTCCCGGTGTCGATATGGCGGAGTTCGACCAACGGGGTATTGCCGATCATATCCAGAATGCTGCCGTTCAGGGCCATGGCCCACGCTCCCAATTAGGAATTGCCCAAACCAACAGCATAAAGCGGACGGAGTGCCGCGAGTAGCGGCAATTCGGCGAGCCGGAGGCGGTATCAAAGCAATTGCGGATTCAGATGAGGGTCGCGCCGTGGGGCCGGATGAAGCGTGAATTCTTCACCAGTACAATCAGGGCGACGAAAATTTCAATAAACATCGAGGGGCCTGCCCGACCGGGCGCGACAATTCATGCAGGTGAAACATCGGGGCCGACGATCAGGGAACCCGATCTGCGCAGATCGTGTTTGATCTGCACAATGGGAGAACAATCATGGACAAAGATCGTATCAAAGGTGCTGCCCATCAGGCCAAGGGTGCCGTAAAGGAAGCGGTCGGAAAAATGACCGGAGACACCAAAATGAAGGCCGAAGGTGCCGCAGAAAAGGTCGCCGGAAAAGTGCAGAGCGCTGCGGGCGGTGTCAAGGACAGCCTGCGGGATGCCGGCCGGAAGTGAGTGTTGCCTTCGATGATTTTCATCGCAGATGAAGTCCAATGTGGTATGCGGAGGAAATAATGGGTAGAGGCTTGTTACTATTCCTGCTGGGTGTTCCGATTCCGGTGATTATTTTGCTGGCACTGCTTTGGCGCTAGCCTGGAAAGGTTTCTCGCCCGTCGTTCCAGCGGTCCCTGGCTGGGGGCCGGCATAAGTTTCTGGTGATCAGCCCGTTGCTCTTGAAGAAAGCCACCAATGGCCCGGAATGCGCCGCTGCTGCAATTGCCGGGAACTACCGCGCCCCGAACTGGGCCGCCGTCCGTTTCGGCGCAGATGACCGTACTGGTTATCCTCGCCCTGGCTGCGGCCCTTTATTTTGCGCGCGACGTCTTGATCCCGCTTACGCTGTCGGTGTTGCTGGCGATTCTGCTTGCCCCGCTCGTCGCGCTGTTGCGGCGGGTGCGGGTCGGCCGGGTCACGGCGGTCTTGCTGGCCGTTGTCACGGCGATCGCCATCGTTTGCGCGATTGGCGGTTTGATCGGCTCGCAAATCGTCGGCCTGACCGATCAGGTGCCGATTTATGCGCAGACGATCGACACCAAGGTCGGGGCGGTGCGCTCCTACGCGACGGACAAGATCGATCGGGCGATCGGGCGGCTCGGCTACACGGTGACGCAGCCGGGCAAGAGCCGCCGGCCATCTTCGGCGCCCGCTTCCCCATCCAACGACGCGCCCAAGCCGATGCCGGTCGAGGTGCACCAGCCGGATCCATCGCCGCTGCAACTGGCGGAACGATATTTTTCACCGATCCTGTCGCCGCTCGGCACGATCGGCATCGTTTTTATCGTGACGATATTCATCCTGCTGCAACAGGATGATTTGCGGGACCGGTTGATCCGGCTGTTCGGCTCCGGCGATCTGCGACGCACCACGGTGGCGCTTGATGATGGCGGACGGCGGCTCAGCCGCTATTTCCTGACGCAGCTTGGTCTCAACATGGCGTTCGGCACCGTGATCGGTACGGTTTTGCTCCTGATTGGCGTGCCCAGCCCGTTGCTTTGGGGTGTACTGGCCGGACTGCTCCGGTTCGTTCCCTATGTCGGCTCGTTCATCGCCGCCCTGTTTGCGATGGCGCTGGCCGCCGCGGTGGATCCCGGCTGGTCCATGCTGTTGTGGACCGCAGGTTCGTTCCTGGTTCTGGAAGGTGTGGTCGGTCAGGTGGTCGAGCCGCTGGTCTATGGCAACAGCACGGGCCTCTCGCCGTTTTCCGTCGTGGTCTCGGTGAGCGTCTGGTCCTGGATCTGGGGC
>JAXDMU010000310.1:0-3274 GCA_034665905.1 Aliidongia sp.
GATCGGCTCGAAACGAACGCGGTTTCCGACGTGGTGCGCGCCTATCTGCCGTGCGAACGCATGAGCATGCTGGGCCGCGAGGTCGAGGAGCAGCCCGATGCCATCTATGGCGGTTGGCTCGCTTCGGCCTATCGCGAACTGGTCGAGGATGGTCAACCGAAACCGGGGCTTCATCTGGTCGAGGCGGTGATCGCATCGTCCGGCGGCCGGCCGGTGCGGACACGGTACGAGCGTCTGCTGCTGCCCTGGCGGTCGCCCGGCGGCGACCGCTGGATCACGAGCCAACCGGTGCTGCGCATGCGGCATATGGTCGAAGGTTGATCGGCGCCCATCAGATCCGCGGGTACTCAAGCATAAAGTAGCACGCGTTCCGATCGACCTTGATTGGAAGGCGGCTAGCCCAATGGCAATGATTGATTTACTGTTACCGGCGCAGGATCGGGATCTGTGAAGGTTCTTGTCGGCTGATGCTGGCGGGAATCGCTACGATCCTCGGCCAAGGAGGCGCGGCTCGATGATGCGTCAAACCATCCTGATCGCCGACGACAGCAACATCATCTTTGCATTGCTTTCCGCCGTATTGGGTGAACAATATGGCATCATCAGGGCTTCGGGGGGGCTGGCCGCCGTCGAAATCGCCATCGAACGCCAGCCGGACCTCATTCTGCTCGATGTCGTGATGCCGGGGATCGACGGGTTCGAAGTGTGCCGCCGCTTGCGGGCGGAGGAGCGCACGCAGCGCATTCCGATCGTTTTTCTCACCGGCCTCAATGCCGTCGAGGATGAACGCCGCGGGCTCGAACTGGGCGCCATCGATTTCATCGCCAAGCCGATCCAGCCGGCGATCGTCAAGTTGCGTGTGCGCAATCATCTCGAACTCAAGCGCTATCGCGATTTTCTTGAGGATCTGTCGCTGGTCGATGGGCTGACCGGGATCGGCAACCGGCGGCGTTTCGACGAGTTCCTGGCCAGGGAATGGCGCCGCTCGCGGCGCGCCCGCACATCGCTCGCCGTCATTCGGATCGATGTCGATTACTTCAAGCCCTATAACGATCAATATGGTCACGTGGCCGGCGATGATTGCCTGCGCGAGGTGGCGGCGACGATCGCGATGCTCGTGCGACGGCCGGGCGACCTGTGCGCGCGCTATGGCGGCGAGGAATTCGCCGCGATCCTGCCCCACACCGATCTCGCCGGTGCGCGCGTGCTGGCCGAGCGTATCCGGGCCGCCATCATGGCACTCGAAATTGCTCATGGCAGTTCGAGCGTGGCGCCCTTCGTCACCATCAGCGTCGGTGTCGCCGCCAGCGACGCGGCTGATGCGGAAGAGCCGGACGAACTGATGATCCAGGCCGATCGACGACTTTACGAAGCCAAGGCGGCCGGGCGCAACCGCGTCGTTTAACCTCAGTCTCCGAGCGATGTGGCGAGGGGTCGGCCGCCGGCTGCCGCGAGACGAATGCCGCGATCAAGGCGAGCAGTGCGGCGAGCGACAGCCACGCCGCCGGCATCGCCGGATTATCGGTCAGGCGAATGAGCCAGGTCGAGATCGCCAGAGAAGAGCCGCCGAAAATTGCCGTCGCCAGACTGAAGGCCAGGGAGAAGGCGACTGTGCGCACTCTGGACGGCATGATCTCGCTGAGAAACGGGATCATCGCGCCATTGTACATGCCGAAAATGAAGGACAGCCACAGCTCGACCGCCAGCAACCGCGCAAAGGACGGCGCGGAAACCAGCCATTCCAGGGCGGGAAACGCGCTCGTGATGGTGACGAAACTGAGCACCACCAGAATCGGGCGGCGGCCGATCCGATCCGACAGCGCCCCGCCGATCGGCAGCCAGCAGAAATTCGACAGCCCGACGCAGACCGTGACGATCAGAGCGTCGCGCGCCGCCAGATGCAGTACCTGTTTGCCATAGGTCGGCGTATAGGCCGTGCTCAGATAGAAACAGGTGGTGGTGAGCGCCGACAGCATCACGCCACGCAGAATCACGGGCCAGTTCGCCGCGACCAGTGCCAGCGCCTCCTTCAGGGTCGGCCGGTGGGTCTGGGCTTCGAACGCCGCGGTTTCCTTGAGCGAGCGGCGTAAGAAGAACAACAACGGGATGATCAGGCAACCGATCACCAGCGGAATCCGCCACCCCCAAAGCCCGAGCGTCTGCACCGGCAGAATGATGCTTAACAGGACGCCGAGCAGGGCGGCGAACACCACCGCGACCTGCTGGCTGGCCGATTGCCAGGCGCAATAGAAGCCCTTGTGGCCGGGTGTCGCGATCTCCGACAGATAGATCGAAACAGCACCGAGTTCGACGCCGGCCGAAAAGCCCTGCAACAGCCGTCCGATCACCACGAGGATCGGTGCCGCCACGCCGATCGTGGCATAGCCGGGCAGGAGCGCGATCGACAGCGTGCCGGTCGCCATCAGGCCGAGCGTCAGCAGCAGGCCGGCGCGCCGGCCCTTGCGATCGACATAGGCGCCCAGGATCAGGGCACCGACCGGCCGCATGAAAAACCCGACGGCAAAGGTCGCGAAGGCCAGCATCAGCGACGCGAATTTATCGTCGCTCGGAAAGAAGGTCTGGCCGATATAGTCGGCGTAGAAACCGAAAACGAAGAAATCATATTGTTCCAGGAAATTGCCGCTGGAAACGCGCAAGACCCCACCGATTTTTTCGCGACGTTCCGCCTGGGTCAGCATGGCTCTCTCCGGGTATCAGGAAATATCGTCCTGCTGCTCTTGCGCATACCGGACCAAGGCGGCGAACCGGTAGAGTCCATGGACGAATTTACCATAAGGCATCGTGATGAACAGGGTGAAGACGATGGCGAGATGGAGCGCCAGCAGAGTCCCCATGGCCGTACTCTCGCGGCCGACCAGCAAGGCGAGGCCACTCACACTGGTCGCCAGCAGGGTGAGCGTGAAAGCGATGTCGAGGCCCCGGTGATCGGCCTCGATCAGCGCCGGATCGCGCTTCAGCCGGGCCGCCAGCAGGCCGAGCGGGCCGGCGATCAGTCCGATGCCGCCCAGAACGCCCAGGATCACCGGCGGCTCGGTCCAGCCATAGGGTGCCTCGCGGCCCAGCAGATAATGATAGAGCGTCGCCACCGCCGTCGCGGCAAAGCACAGCAGGAAACCATAGAACGTCAGATGATGATAAAGCCGGCGCCGATCGGCCGACCGCTCGGTTTCGTCGCGGCATCCGCCACCGCCGCCGCCGAGATAACGCAGCCGGCCGGCATCGAGCATCGCCTGCCGGAAGGCCCTCATCGACG
>JAXDMU010000311.1:0-11660 GCA_034665905.1 Aliidongia sp.
TCCAGCACCGTCGCCTCGAAGCCGGCCAGACTGAGGGCCAGGACCAGGCCCGCCGGGTTGCCGCTGGCATGAATCACCAGATCCGCCTCGCGCGATGCCGAGTCGGGGGTGGCAAAGCCGGTGCCGAGGGCCGCGGCAAGTGTCGCGCGCGCCGGATCCAGATCGATCAGTTCGACTTCGGTGCCCGGCATGCCGGCCGCGAGAGCGGCAACCAGACATCCGACCACGCCGGCACCGATCACCGAGATCCGGTCACCCGGCCGGGGTGCGGCGTCCCAGAGGCCGTTCAGCGCGGTTTCCATGTTGGCGGCGAGTACGGCGCGTTCGGTCGGTACCGCATCGGGGATCGCGATCACGGCATCTTGCGGCAGAAGATACCGGTCCTGATGCGGGTGGAGCGCGAAGACCCGGCGGCCCACCAGATCGGCCGGCCCGGCCTCGACCACGCCGACCGAGGCATAGCCGTATTTCACCGGAAAGGGCAGGGCGCCGGCCTGAAACGGGCAGCGCATCACGGCATATTGCGAGGGCGGAATCCGGCCCTGAAACACCAGCGACTCGGTACCGCGGCTGATGCCGCTGGCCAGCGCGCGCACCAGCACCTCGTCGCGGCCGCGTGCCGGCAGGATTTCCGGGCGGATCTCGCCGCGTCCGGGCGCCACAATCCAGAACGCGCGGGCCGCCCCTATTTCAGCAGGCATTCGACCAGCAGATCCTCGCCCAGCGTGAAGCGCCGGGTCGCCGGGCGCAGCGCCTGCGCCAGATCGGTGATTTCCGGAAGGGAAATCCCGGGCCGACCGGAACCGATGATCAGCGGCGAGATGGTGATCTGAAGGCGATCGAGCACACCCTGCGCCAGCAGGCGCGAGATGGTGACGCCGCCGCCTTCAACAAAAATCCAATCGAGCCCGCGCGCCGACAGCGCTTCGGCGATGGCACCACAGCACAGATCCTCGCCGCGGCGCGGCACGAAGATCGTCTCGGCCAAGCCGCGCCGCGCCGGCCGCGCGCCATCCTCGGCGGCAAAGATGATGGTGGGTGCCGCGCCATCGGCGAACAGACCGTAATCGTCGTCGAGGACGAGGCCGGGATCGATCACGACCCGCACCGGATTGGGTCCGGCGCAACGCCGCACGGTCAGTTGCGGATCGTCGCGCCGCACGGTTTCGGCACCGACCAGCACGGCATCGGCCAGCGCCCGCATGCGGTGGTTATGGACCAAATCTTCGGGTCCGGTGATCCAGCGCGACGTGCCGTTGACCGCCGCGATCCGTCCATCCAGGCTTTGACCCAGATGGGCGACGATGAAGGGCCGCCCGGTACCGGCGGCCAGCGGCAGATAGAGGTCGAGCAGGTGCCGCACCGCGTCATCGGGCGGCGGATACATCGTCCAGCCGCCGCCCGCATCGATGTCGAGCGTGGCGCCCCCGACTTCCAGACTGGCCGGCAGCGCATCGGCCGGCCGGCGCCGGACCCGCTCGCGCACGGTCTGGATCGCGGTCCACGCCGCGGCCTCGTCCAGGATTTCAGCGGCGATCACGAAACTGCCGGCATCCGGCGACCCGGAACGAAAGTGAGATGAATGATAAGCTCCATGGGGCTATATGTAGCGCATCCTGCTTCTATATGTAACGCTCTCCGGTTCTCCAGCCACATCTCGTGTGATTTGCTGATTTTTCCATGGCACAAGAACAATTCTCACCGAAGCGGCGACCCGGCGGTGTCAGCGTGGCACTGGCCGGCGGTTTCCTGATTCAGGCAGGCTTGCTGGCGCTGTTGCTGGCGCACGGGCGAATCGGCACCCTCGCGGCAATCGGGGCGGCGACGATCTATGGCGCCGCTGCGGCGACGATCTGGTACCGGGCTGCCGGCCCGCGATTCGGCGTCGCCAACATTGTAACCACGCTGCGGGGCGGCATGATTGCGGTGTTGCCGGCTTTGGTCCTGGCACCCGGCGGCGTCGATCCGGTCACGGCCTGGGCGGTGGTGTTTTTCGGCGCGCTCGCGCTCGCGCTCGATGGGCTTGACGGCAAGCTGGCGCGCCGGCTGGGTGAGTCGAGCGCGTTCGGCGCGCGTTTCGATATGGAGGTCGATGCCGCTTTCGTGCTGTTTCTGTCGGGCGTCGTCGCCGCGACCGGCCGAGCCGGCCTTTGGGTGCTGTTGACCGGCCTTATGCGGTATCTGTGGGTCGCGGCCGGCATGGTCTGGCCGCTGTTGCGCGAACCGCTGCCGCCCAGCCTGTTCCGCAAGAGCGTGTGCGTGATCCTTTTGCTGCTGCTTTTGTTTGCGATGGCCCCGGTGCGGCTGCCGGGCGGGGCGGCACTGCCTTGCGTTGCCGGACTGGTTCTGTTGCTGGCCTCGTTCGGCCGCGATTTGCTATGGCTTATGCGCAGAACCGGCGGAGCGATCCCTCGCCGGGTCGAAGCCGTTATAGATGATGGCGCGGTGCCAGTTGAGAGCGAGTAGCGGATGTTGAAGCAAGCGACGAGCAAGAAAACCGCCCGAACCGGCAGTCTGGCGCGGCTGCACGCGGTCAATCGGGCGGTCGGCGATTTGCGGCGCGGCGATGCCGTGCTGCTGCGCGACGGCGATGCCGCGGCACTGATTCAAGCCGCGGAAACCATCGACGACGAAGCGCTCGCCCGCGCGGTCGCCTGGACCGGCAGCGCGGTTCGGCTGGCAACGACGCGTCGGCGTGCGGTGGCGCTCGATCTGGCGCCGGTCGCGACCGCGTCGGCCGCTTGCGTGGAACTGTCGCTGCCGGCCGATGTCGGGGCGGCGTTTCTCAATGAACTGGCGGATCCGACCGCAATGCGCCAAGTGTCGTCGGTCCCGATCGCGCTCGTCGATGCGCCGGACCACGGCATCGCCGCCGCCGCCATCGAACTGGCGAAACTGGCGCGGCTGTTGCCCGCGGTCGCGCTGTTTTCGATCGAAACAAAGCTGGGTGCGCTGCTGGCCCGGCGCGAAGGCATCATCGAGCTGGCGGTCGACACGATCGCGGAACACCGGACGGTGCTGGCGCGCGGCCTGCGCCGGGTCGCCGATGCCCGCGTGCCGCTGGCCGATGCCGAGAACGCCCGGATCGTCGCGTTCCGGCCGGATGATGGCGGCACCGATCACCTGGCCATCCTGATCGGCGATCCCCAAGGGCCGGGACCGGTGCTGGCCCGCATCCATTCCGAATGCTTCACCGGCGATCTGCTGGGCAGCTTGCGGTGCGACTGCGGCGAACAGCTGCGCGGTGCGATCCGCGCGATCGCCGAGGCCGGCAGCGGCGTGGTGATCTATCTGGCGCAGGAAGGCCGCGGCATCGGCCTGGTCAACAAGCTGCGCGCCTATCGCCTTCAGGATACCGGTTTCGATACCGTCGATGCCAACGAACAGCTGGGGTTCGAAGCCGATGAGCGGGTTTATCAGCCGGCGGCCGAAATTCTGCGCCAGCTCGGATTCGACAACATCCGCCTGCTGACCAACAATCCCGACAAGATCGAAGCGGTGCGGCGCCACGGCATCACGGTCACCGAGCATGTGCCGCACGCCTTCACGCCCAACGACCACAACCGTTTCTATCTGACGACCAAGCAGGCGAAGAGCGGGCATCTGTTTTGACGGGGTTCCGGTGTAAAGCCGGTGCCTCGACGCAACAGGAGCCGGCAGAATTTGCCGCCGCGATAACGGTTCGACCCGGTAATTAGTTGATTGACTGCGATATAATCTCTGGCGCTGGGTTTGCATGACGGTGGTTAGGCCCACATTGGAACACCGCCATGAACGCCGTCGCCGCCACCGAAACCATCACGGTCACCGCCCCCAAGCCGGCAACCCCGCCCTCGCATCTCTGGGCCGGCGCTTCATTCGGATTCACCGACCTGCTCGCGGTGATCAATCCGTTGCAGCACCTTCCGATCGTTGGAATGATTTACCGATCCCTGACCGGCGATACGATCGGCAACGTCGCCCGTGTCGTCGGCGATGGGCTGTATGGCGGATTGCTCGGGCTGGCTTCGGGACTGGTTGACGTTGCGTCGGTCGAGGCGACCGGCAAGGATATCGGCCAGCATATCGTCGATACACTCGATATCGGCGACGTGTTCGACGGCGCGGCCCCGAAACCCGAAGCACCAAGCCCGGCGGCGCCCGCGCAAACTCAAGACCCGCCCAAGCTGCCCCCGATCGGCAGTGCCCCAACGGCAGGCGATCTGGTCGCTGCCGCGCCGATCTCGCCTCCGCTCGCCCCGAAACTGACCGCGTCAGCGGCACGCCCGCCGGAATCGGGCGGCATCAAGCCGCTTTCGACGACAGCCAAGGGCATTGCGATCGACGTCTCCGATCACGGCATCGCACTCATGCGGGCCACCTCGGCGGCGCACAACCCGCAACCGGTTCCTCTCAACCTTCCCCCCGGCGCCTTTGCCGCGGCGGCGGCACCGGCAAGGGCATCGGCCGCGCCGGCCCTGGCGAATTTCACCGATCGCATGCACGAGGGGCTCGCCAAATATGATGCGCTGATCGCCGCCCGTGCGCGCGACGCCGCGGCCGGTACGATCGATCAGCGGATTTGAGCCCGGCAACACTTGCCAATTCAGGGGTTTCGGCGCGAAACTGAGGGCACGAACGGATCGTGATGAAGCGTAAGGAGAGGCCGAATGTTCACGCCCAGTGTTACTGTCGGCCTTGTGGTCGGTATCATTTTGCAATTGATACTGGTGAATGTCGGCCATCTCGTTCCGGCCGTCGCCGCGCTCTTTGCACCACTCGGCATGCTGAGTTCGCTGATCGCCGGCCTGGTTTACGCCTTGCGTACCGGACGGCGCCCGCTGGGCGAGCAATTGCTCGCCGGTGGCGTGGTTGGTGGCCTTTGTGCCCTGATCGGCATCGCGGTTTCGTGGCTTCTGGGCGATGTCCTGGCGATCATCCTGCTGATCGGCACGGTCAGCTCGGCCGTGACCGGCGCCATTGGCGCCGCCATTGGGCGGGTGATCGTCCGCTAGCATGTTTCGGACGGATGTCTCGATCGACGGCTTGGTGCAGCAAGGCGTCGCCCATCATCAGGCTGGGCGGGTGGATCAGGCCGAGGCGCTCTATCGTCAGGTCCTGGCGCGTCAGCCGGCCTTTCCTGACGCGCTGCATCTGCTCGGCCTTGCGGCCTTGCAGCGCGGGCGGGTCGCCGAAGCCATCGCCACGATCGGTCAGGCGATCCGGCTGAACAAGGATCAGCCGCGCTATCATCTCGATCTGGGCCATGCCGAAGCGGCGCGTGGGCAGGTCGAAGCCGCACGTGCCTGCTGGCGCCGCGCGCATCGCCTCGCGGCGCGTTCCGCCGAGCTGCTGCTCGCCATCGGCGGCGCGCAGGCCGGCGCCGGGTGCCTGGAGGATGCCGCCGCCAGTTTTCGCCACGCCATGCGCCTCAATCCCCGGCTCGTGGCCGCGCACCATAATCTCGGCAGTGCTCTGGCGTGCCTTGGACGCTATGACGAGGCGGCGACGAGCTATCGCGCCGCCCTGGCGCTCGATCCGCGTTATGCCGAAGCCGAGACCAACCTCGCCGCCGCCCTGGCCGCGCTGGGCCGGCTCGACGAGGCGGTGGCGGGCTATCAGCGATCGGCCGCACTTGATCCGCAGGCCGCGGCGGCACAGCGCGGGTTGGGCGATGCGCTGAGCGCGCTGGGACGGCTTGATGAGGCGGTCGCCGCCTATCGTGCGGCGCTCACCCTCCAACCCGGCTCGGCCGAGACATTCAGCAATCTCGGAACGGCACTGGGCAATCTTGGCCGGCGCGAGGAATCCGAAGACGCCTATGAGGCGGCGCTGAAGCTGAAACCCGCACTGCTCGCCGCCCGTGCCAATTTGGCGGTGGGCCGCCTGCCGCTGCTCTACCGCACCGAGGACGAGATCGACCGCGCCCGCGCCGCCTATGGCGCGGACCTCGAAAACCTGGCCGCAACCCCGCTGCCGACTTCACTCGATGCCGAAGCGGCCGGCGGCGTGCCGCCCTTCTATCTGGCCTATCAGGGACGTTCCGACCGGGACTTGCAGACACTGTATGGGGCGCATGTCACGCGTATCATGACCGCGCTCTATCCGCGCTGGGCGATCGCCCCCAAGATCGACCGGCCGCGCCCCGGCCAGAAGATCCGCGTCGGCGTGCTCTCGGCCTATTTCTACCGCCATTCCAACTGGAAGATCCCGATCAAGGGCTGGCTCGGCGGCCTCGACCCCGATCGCTTCGAGTTTTACGGATACCATCTGGGCAGCCGGCAAGATGCGGAAACCGCGCTGGCAGCCGATTTGTGCCGCCGCTTCGTGGCCGGGCCGCGCTCGCTTGCCGGCTGGGCCGAGACAATCAGGGCCGATCGGCTGCATGTGTTGCTGATTCCCGGTATCGGCATGGATCCGCTGACGACGCGGCTGGCCGCCCTCAAGCTCGCCCCGGTCCAGGCGACTTCGTGGGGCCATCCCGAGACCTCGGGCCTGCCCGCGATCGATCACTTCCTCAGTAGCGACCTGATGGAACCGGTCGACGCCCAGAGCCACTACACCGAAAAACTGGTTCGGCTGCCCAATCTCTCGATCGCCTACGAGCCGGCGACGATCGTGCCCGATCCGGTGACGCGGGCGGAACTGGACGTGAGCGACGGCGACACGCTCTATTGGTGCTGTCAATCGCTCTACAAATACCTGCCTCGGCATGATGGCGTGTTCGCGCAGATCGCCGTCCGCCATTCGGCGGCGCGCTTCCTGTTCATCGCCTATCCGGGCGACCCCGCGGTCACGGCGATTTTCCAGGCGCGGCTCGACGCGGCCTTCGCCGCGACGGGACTCGATGCAAGGATTTTCTGTCGTGTTCTGCCACATATGGCGGCGGGGCGCTTTGTCGGTGTCACGGCGGCGAGCGATATCTTCCTCGACAGCATCGGCTGGTCCGGCTGCAATTCCGCGCTTGAAGCGCTGGACCAGGGCGTGCCGATCGTCACGCTGGCCGGGGCGCTGATGCGGGGCCGGCACAGTGCGGCGATCCTGACCATGCTGGGCCTGCCCGAGCTGATCGCCGCGACCCTTGAGGATTATGTCACCCTCGCGGCCGATCTCGGTCGCGACCCTGAGCGCCGCCGGGCGCTTTCGGCCCGGATCGCACAGGATCGCCATCGGCTCTATCGCGATCCGGCCTGTCTTGCCGGGTTGGCGCGCTATCTCGAAGACGCGGTACTGGGGCGGCTGTGAGCATGGATTTGATCGTCGGCGCCGATGGGTACGCACATATGGGGGCACAAAGCTTTCGCTGCGCTATCGGCACGCACGGGCTGACCCATGCCAAGCGCGAAGGCGACGGCGCGACGCCGATCGGCGTCTGGCCGTGCCGGCTGCTCTATTACCGGCCCGACCGGTTGATGCCGCCGTCGACCGGCCTTCGCACCATCGCGCTGACGCCGCAGGATGGCTGGTGCGACGCGCCCGACGATCCAAATTACAATCGGCCGATTCGCCTGCCCTATCCGCGCAGCGCCGAGTCGCTGTGGCGCGACGATCCGGTCTACGATCTGATCGTGCCGCTGGGCTACAATGATGCGCCGGTCATCCCGGGCCGCGGCAGCGCGATCTTCCTCCATCTGGCGCGACCCGGCTATGTGCCGACCGAGGGCTGCGTGGCACTGGCGCGCGAGGATTTGCTGGCCTTCCTTACGCGGGCCGACGCCGGTTCGCGCATCCTCGCCGGCTAACCGCCGCTCCCCGCAATCTGTGGGATTAAATGTATGCTCGTTGTCTCGATTTTGACACGGACGCACAACCGAAAATTCGATTGTGATACCAACCCATCATCACAACCCAGCTGCCTAAACGCAGCATAAAGAAAGGGATTTCAGATGGGATACCTCACACGATGCCTGTTGGCGACATCGATCCTCGGCCTATCCGCTTCGGCGCTCGCCGATGATCATGGCGAGCGGAAATTCGCCTTCGTCCAGACCAATCTCGTCTCCAACCTGCCGGGCGTTGCTTTGCATCAAGATCCGGCGCTGCTCAATGCCTGGGGAGTCGTCTTTCCGCCCGGCGGCTCGTTCTGGGTGAATGGCAACAATGCCGGTGTCGTGCAGCTTTACGATGGCCAAGGCGTCGCCAATACTCAGTTACCGTCTGTCACAATTCCACAACCGCCCTTGCCGCATCGCGCCGACATCACCGGCAAGACTTCGACCCCGACCGGCGCTCTCTGGAACCCCTCGGGCGGCTTCGCCCTGCCGGGCACGAGTGCCGCAGCGATCTTTCTGTTCGACAGCGAAGACGGCACGATCACGGCCTGGAACCCGGCGGTCAGCCTGACGAACGCCGTCATCGCGGTCGATAATTCCAATACCGGCACCGGCGGCGCGGTTTACAAGGGCCTGGCGTTCGGCCTGACTGCGACTGGCCCGCATCTTTATGCCACCAATTTCCGCGCTGGCACGGTCGATGTCTTTGACGCCGCCTTTGCGGGCAATCTGGTCGATGGCGCGGTACCTAATGCCACGACCAAAACCAATATCACCGGGACTTTCACCGATTCGCGGCTTCCGGCCGGCTTCGCGCCGTTCGGCATCCAGAATATCAATGGCGATATTTACGTATCCTATGCCCAGCAGGATCAGCCCAAGCATGATCCGGTCGCTGGCAAACATCTGGGCTTCGTCGATGTCTTTTCGACCGATGGCGTGCTGTTACAACGTCTGGCGGCCGGCGGATCGCTCAACGCACCCTGGGGCATGGTTCAGGCCCCGGCCAGTTTCGGGCAGTTCGGCGGCGATATCCTGGTCGGTAATTTCGGCGATGGCCGGATCAACATCTATTCGCCGGACGGGGATTTCCTCGATCAGTTGGAGGGCACCAACGGCAAGCCCCTGGTGAATGACGAGCTATGGGCGCTGATTTTCGGCGGCGGCGCCAATTCGACGCCGGACACGTTGTATTTCAGCGCCGGGCCGGAGGGCGAGACCAATGGCCTGTTTGGCACGATCGTGCCGAAGCAAGTCGATGACAATGGCGGGGGCGACGACAAGCATTGAGGTCGTTGTGATGCCGGTGGCTTCTAGAGCGTGATCGTCGGAGGTTCGATCAACCGAAGGCGTGAATCACGCGGAAAAACAACGAGCTAGAGCGGGAGACGTGAGCGAAAGCAAGTGCATCCCGCTCTAGCCACCGGCATCACGCGCGCCGAAGATCGCCGTGCCGAGGCGGATATGGGTGGCGCCCTGGCGGATCGCGATCGGATAATCCGCACTCATGCCCATGCTGAGTTCGCCCAGGCCGTTGCGCCGGGCCGCCTCGCGCAGCAAGGCGAAATGCAAAGCCGGCTCTTCGCCTTGCGGTGGGATGCACATGAGGCCGGTGACCGGTAGATGCAGCCGGTCGATGCAATCACGGATGAAGCCATCGGCTTCGGCCGGCAAAATCCCGGCCTTTTGCGGCTCTTCCCCGGTATTGATCTCGATCAGCAACCGGCGGAGCCGGCCCGGCCCCTTGGCGAGCGCCACCGCCAGGGCTTCGGCCAACTTGGGCCGGTCGAGCGTCTCGATCACCTCGAACCCGCGCACTGCCTCGCTCACCTTATTGGTTTGCAGCGGCCCGATCAGATGCAGTTCGATCTCGGCCCCTTCGGCACGCAACGGCTCGAACTTCGCGATCGCCTCCTGCACGCGGTTTTCGCCGAAGGCGCTCTGCCCAGCCGCAAGTGCTACACGGATATCGTCCACCGGCCGCGTCTTGCCGACCGCGATCAGCGTCACAGCCTCGGGCGGCCGGCCGGCCAGGGCGGCGACCCCGGTGATTTCGGTGCGAATGGCGGCGAGGACAGCGGCGATATCGGTCATGAAGAGTCTCGGCGTTCCTGATCGGGCTTGATAATCTGCGTCGAGGTGCTGGTGCTCGCGACAAGGGCGATCTGCGTGGGTAAATCTGCCCGCGAGGCCGGCGATTCCACCCGCCCGGCCCCGCGAGTTTCCGAAACCTCTTACTTCACCCCAAGCAGCTCGACCTCGAAGATCAACGTCGAATCCGCCGGGATCAGGCCGTTGCCGGCGCCCCGCGCGCCATAGCCCAGATCGGGCGGGATGATGAGGGTCCGCTTGCCGCCGACCTTCATGGTGGCAACCCCTTCGTCCCAGCCCTTGATCACCCGGTGCATGCCGATCGGGAATTCGAACGGCTTGCCGCGATCGAGCGAGCTGTCGAATTTCTTGCCCTTGGCGCCGTCGACATAGAGCCATCCGGTATAGTGCATCACGCAAGTCTGGCCGGGCTCGGGTGTTGCACCCGTGCCGGTTTCGGTGTCGATGATTTGCAGTCCCGATGCGGTCGTCACGGTATGTCCTTTAGTTGCAGCCGGCGGGGCCACCGGCTTGTCCGCGCCGAAGCCGGCGGCCGGCGCGAGGGTGAAAACGAGGGCGAGGGCGGCTATCGCCAGTCGGTGATTGGGCATCCATCCTCCGGAAATGATGAGAGATCGGCGCTGGAAAATTCTTCTTTAGCGGAAATCCGCCAGTTCGTCCCATTGCTTTTTCGTCGCCTTTGGCTAGCCTCGCCCGACCTTAACCCGCGAGGCCCCATGGGCAAGATCGTCTGGCTCGCCGCCTATCCGAAATCGGGTACGACGTGGCTTCGCGCCTTTCTGCATAATTTCCTGCAGCAGGCAGATCGGCCGCACGACATCAACCGCCTGACCGATTTCTCGGCCAGCGAATGCGACGCAGCACTCTACCGGCCGTACGATCCGCGGCCGGCGTCGCTTTATACCGACGCTCAAGTCCAGGCGCTGCGCCCGCGTGTCCATCGCGACCTCGCCCTGGCCTCGCCCGGCCCGGTCTTCGTCAAGACCCATAACGCGGTACGGTTGGTCGAAGGGGCACCACTGCTGACGCCGCAGGAGACCGCCGGCTCGATCTATCTGGTGCGGGATCCGCGCGCCGTCGCCGTCTCCTACAGCCATCATCTGGGGCGGCCGATCGACGAGATCATCGCCTTCATGGCCCATGACGGGGCGGCGACCGGCCGGGACGACCGACAGGTGTTCGAGCGTCTGTCGAGCTGGTCCAGCCATGTCCAAAGCTGGACCGCCCGGCCCCATCCGCGGCTGCATGTCATGCGCTATGAAGACGTGCTGGCCGATCCGGTGGCGCGTTTCGGCGACGTCATCCGGTTTCTCGGCAGCGAACCTCCGGCGGATCGGCTGGATCGGGCCGTCCGGTTCAGTGCTTTCGACCGGTTGCGAGAACAGGAGCAGGATTCCGGCTTCGTCGAGCGGCCGGATACGGCCGCAATCTTCTTTCGCACCGGCAAGGCGGAAGCATGGCGCGAGGTGCTGACCGCGCCGCAGATCACGCGCATCGAAGCCGACCACGCCGCGCAGATGCGCCGTTTCGGCTATCTTTGAGGATCGGGCTAAAAAAGCGGCCGGGACAAGCCCGGCCGCTTTCTCTTGCGTTACGGCGAATTACCCGCGGAGCAGAGTCAGAATCGAGGAGTTCTGCTGGCCGCTGGTCGTCAAGGACTGGATGCCCAACTGCTGGCGCAGGGTCAGCGCCTGAGAATTGGCCGCCTCGGTATTGAGATCGGCCAGAGTCAGGGCATTGGCACCGCCGGTGAGGGCGTTCGAGTAGTTTTGGCTGAAGCTCGAACGCGATTGCAGA
>JAXDMU010000312.1:0-13199 GCA_034665905.1 Aliidongia sp.
CGATGTAAGGTAGAAACGTCCGCAGTTCCGCATGAAAAATTCGGCTATAGATGAGACCAAGCGTGACGATGAAGATGGCCATGCTCAAGGTCATCCAGAACGGCCCCAGGACAGAGCGGCGATAGCGCAGACGAATATCGTTCCAGCCCAGCATCGTCCACAGGCGCCAAGCCCGGAGACCGCGATAAAGGTCGCCACCGATCCGCTCACTGCCGACCCTGCTGCGCGGCAGTTTCTCGGACACCATGTCGGTCATGCGACCTCCTTCCTATCGAGGAATGCCCCAGATTCTCTCACGTCGTGAATTTAGGGCGCACCGAATGAGCGGAAGATTTCCCCAAAGGGTTTGCTATCTCTGGCAGGTACATTTCCATGTAGAATTCAAAATTGCAATCCTTACGTTTGATATATGAGATTTTTTGATACTTTTTCTTGTGGGTCACAGGGCGAAATGGGGATGGGATCAGGATGTCATCCGGGGAGAGCGAGCGAAGAAGCCAGGTGAGGTGGGGAATGATCCGATATCGCAGGGGAAAACCCCGTCGATACAGGATATGGCGGAGGCAGCAAGGCGACCGGCAGGTGCCCTATTGGGTGCTGGCGCTGTGATAGCCGGCTGGGCGACATGAGGACGGAAGCGGCGAGTTTTTAGAAAACTGATCATGCCGTCTCAAGCTTCCTTGAGGGCCATGAAATCCCATGTTGCATTTGGGACCTTTGCGGGGGCTCTCCAGTCTGATTTCCGTAGCACTGGAAACCGCCGGCCGGCGCAGGGTTCCGCGATAGACAAAAGCAGGACGGTAAATCGGCAGAGCTTCGCAGGATTTCGATGGAACCCGCACTGGTTGGTTTCGTTAAGACTGGACGGGCGGTGCTCCCAACACCGCCCGAATGCTTTGGCGGCCGGAAAGATCGATATGAAGACGGCTCCGCGTATTTTTGCAGTTCGCCCGACAGATGTGACATCGTGCTTCGACACATCGAAGCCGGCCGCATGGCACTTCACGGCACTGCTTCTGACCTCTCCCGCAAACCCCATGGCGCTGCGCGATCTGGCGATCCGTGCGAGACAGGCGGGGCTTCTGCTGCTTTGCACGCTATCGCCCGGCGAGATACCGGAGCCGGATCGGTTGGCGCACGACCTTGATACCGGCGTTCGCGGCTTCGTCATTTCGGCGGCGCATCGGCTTTCGGCGGCGCAGCTACGCGCACTGATCGAGGCCACGCGACGGTACGATCCCGACTGCCTGTTCATCGCCGATCGTCTGGGCGCCCCGGCGACCGCAGCACTCGACATCCGCGACACGGGCGTCGATTTTCTGTTCAACAGCGTGCGGTGGTGGGATGGTGCCGCACCGTGGTTTCTCGACCAGCAGGCGATGACACGCCCTATCGCCGCCTCCATCGGCTTTCCGGATTTGCCGGGAGCGACCCTGACCGACGAGCCGGAGAATCCCTATCGGCGCCGGTTGTTGCTGACCGCAGCCCTTTCGCCGGGGCTTCTGATCAACGCCGACGCGCTCGACCGGCCGGAACGGCGCGATCTGGTGGCGGCGGTCAATCGCTTGAAAGTGACCGTTCCAGCCCTCGCCGAGGAAGGCGAGTTGCTGCGATTGAGCGAGGCCGGAGCCGGGGTGACGGCGATCTTGCGCGAGACGTCGACACAGGACGACGCGATCCTCGTGCTGATCAACAATGGGGCAGACGCCGCAGAAACCGATGTGGATTTCTGGCTCGGCCGCATTCCGGGCGAAGGGCGCGATTTTCGTGACATCACACCGGGCGGTGCCGACTCGTTGCTGGTACCCTCGCCGCTCACGCTCGCCGGCCGGGATGTGCGGATATTTCGGGCACGTCCGGCCGATCGGCTGATCGTGCCGGGCGCGACGCTACCAGCCATGGCTGGCCTGCCGCGGATCGTCATCGAACGCGTCGCCCCCGATCTCGATGGCGGCCGGCATCCGGTCAAGCGCGTGGTCGGCGATCGGCTCGAGGTGTCCGCCGATATCTTCCGCGACGGCCACGACAAGATCTCGGCCGCCCTCTGGCTCCAACCGCCCGGCACGGACGAATGGCGGATCACGCCGATGCGGCATTGGGACAATGACCGCTGGGTCGGTAGTGTGCGCCTCGATCATATCGGGGCGACCCGCTTCGCCATTGCCGGTTGGACCGATCATTTCGCCAGTTGGTGCAGCGAGGTGGCGAAGAAGCAGGGATCTGGCGCCCCGATCGATCTTGAATTGATCGAAGGCCGCCAACTCGTCGCCACCGCAGCCGCGCGCGGGGTCGGTGAAGAGCGGGAACGGCTGGCGGCGGTCCTGGCACAGTTCGATGAGATGGACGATTGCAACGCCAAGGCGCGCTTCCTCCGGTCCCACCGCGTCGCCCACGCCATGGCGCGCGTGCCCGATCGCGGCGATCTCGTGTTCCAGGATACGCCAGGTCTGGTGACTGTCGATCGCGCGGCGGCACGGTTTGCGGCCTGGTACGGCATGTTCCCACGCAGCCAGGGCACGGAGCCGAACCGGCCTGCGACTTTCGCCGATTGCATCAAACGTCTGCCCGAAATCCGCGCGCTGGGCTTCGACGTGATCTATCTGGTACCGATCCATCCGATCGGGACGATCAACCGCAAGGGCCGAAACAACCGGGTGACCGCGGAGCCGGACGAGCCGGGCAGCCCCTATGCCATTGGCAACGCAACCGGCGGCCATACCGCGATCGACCCGGATCTCGGCACGCTCGACGATTTTCGGGCCTTCGCCCGGGCGGCCCGCGAGCATGGCATGGAATTGGCTCTCGATTTCGCCATCCAATGCGCGCCGGACCATCCCTGGGTGAGCGAGCATCCCGGCTGGTTCAAGCGCCGGCCGGACGGCTCGATCAAATTCGCCGAGAACCCTCCCAAGAAATACGAGGACATCGTCAATCTCGATTTCGATCAACCCGATTGGCCGGCGATGTGGGAAGCGCTCGCCGAAATCGTGCGCTTTTGGGTGCATGAAGGCGTGAATACCTTCCGCGTCGATAATCCGCACACGAAGCCGGTCGCCTTCTGGCAATGGCTAATCGCCGAAATTCAACGTTCGGACCCGCAAGTGCTGTTTCTCGCCGAAGCCTTTACCCGACCCAAAATGATGCAGCATCTGGCCAAGATCGGCTTCAGCCAATCCTATACCTATTTTACTTGGCGTAATACCAAGCAAGAGTTGATGGAATATATGACTGAACTGACGGGCCGCGAGCAGATCGAATATTTCCGTCCGAACTTCTTCCCCAGTACACCGGACATCCTGCCCTGGTTTCTTCAGCAGGGCGGCCGCGCCGGATTCCGCATCCGGCTGGTGCTGGCCGCGACTTTGTCGCCGGCCTACGGCATCTATAATGGCTTTGAATTGTGCGAAGCCACGGCGATACCGGGCCGGGAAGAATATCTCAACTCCGAGAAATACCAGTACAAGGTCTGGGATTGGAACCGGCCGGGCCATATCAAGGACGACATCGCCGCGATCAACCGGCTGCGCCGGGCCAGCCCCGCGCTCCACCGGCTCGACACTCTGCGCTTTCATGACGCCAACCATGGCGAGGTGCTGTTCTACAGCAAGATCACCCCGGATCGTTCCGATGCGGTGCTCGTCGCCGTCACGCTCGACCCTCATCACAGCGCGCGCGTCGAGATCGTGTTTCCCCTGGCCGAACTGGGGTTGCCGCCCGATGCCGAATTCGAGACCACCGACGGACTTACCGGCGAGACGCGGCGCTGGACCGGTGCGCGGCACTGGATCGTGCTGGACCCGGAAAGTGTCCCGGCCCTTATTTTGCATTTTCGACCGGAATCAGTGCAATGAACGACGCCAGCAGTGCTCCCCAAGTTCAAGCGTCACGACGCGAAATGTCGCAAATCCTGGTCGAGAAGGATTGGTACAAGGACGCGATCATCTACGAACTCCACGTCAAGGCGTTCTTCGACTCCAATGACGACGGTATCGGCGATTTCATCGGCCTGACCCTCAAGCTCGATTATTTGCAGGAGCTGGGGATCACCGCGATCTGGTTGCTGCCCTTCTACCCCTCGCCGCTCCGCGACGATGGCTACGATATCGCCGAATACAAGGCGGTCAACCCGTCCTACGGCACGCTTTCGGATTTCCGGATCTTCGTGCGCGAGGCACATCGGCGCGGCATCCGGATCATCACCGAACTGGTGATCAATCATACCTCCGACCATCATCCCTGGTTCCAGCGCGCGCGCCGCGCCAAGCCTGGCACCAGCTATCGCAATTTCTATGTCTGGTCCGACACCGATCAGCGCTATGCCGGCACCCGGATCATCTTTTGCGACACAGAGATTTCCAACTGGGCGTGGGATCCGGTCGCCAAGGCCTATTACTGGCACCGATTCTACGCCCATCAGCCGGATTTGAATTTCGACAATCCGGCCGTGGTCCGCGCATTACTCAACATCATGCGCTTCTGGCTCGATCTGGGGGTGGACGGCCTGCGCCTGGATGCCGTGCCCTATCTGTGCGAGCGCGACGGCACCAACAACGAGAATCTGCCTGAGACGCACGCGATCCTGCGCACCCTGCGCCAGGCGATCGAGGCGGAATATCCCGACAAGATGCTGCTGGCCGAAGCCAATCAATGGCCGGAAGACGTGCTGCCCTATTTCGGTCAGGGCGACGAATGCCACATGGCATTCCACTTTCCGCTGATGCCGCGCATCTACATGGCGGTAGCCCAGGAAGATCGCCACCCGATCACCGACATCATGCGCCAGACGCCCGACATTCCGGAAGGCTGCCAATGGGCGATCTTCTTACGCAATCATGACGAGCTGACGCTGGAAATGGTGACGGATCGCGAGCGTGATTATCTTTGGGAATTTTACGCCAATGACCGGCGCATGCGGATCAATCTCGGCATCCGCCGCCGGCTGGCGACGCTGATGCAGAACGACCGGCGGCGCATTGATCTGTTGAATTCCATCCTGTTGTCGATGCCGGGCACACCGGTACTTTATTACGGCGACGAAATTGGCATGGGTGACAATGTCTATCTGGGCGATCGCGACGGAGTGCGCACCCCGATGCAATGGTCGCCCGATCGCAATGGCGGCTTTTCCCGCGCCGATCCGGCCCGCCTGTTCCTGCCGGCGATCCAGGATCCGGAATATGGCTTCGCCGCGGTCAATGTCGAGGCACAGGGCCGTTCGCCGACCTCGATGCTGAACGCGATGCGGCGCCTGATCGCGGTGCGGCGCGATTTGCGCTCGATGGGCCGCGGACGGCTCGATTTCCTCTATCCGCGCAATCGCAAGATCCTGGCTTATCTGCGAATCTTCGAGGATGAGGCGGTGCTGTGCGTGGTCAATCTGTCGCGCGCGGCGCAATCGGTCGAACTGGATCTGTCGGCGTTCCGCGGCCGGTTTCCTGTCGAGGTGCCGGGCCTGTCGATCTTCCCGCCGATCGCTGACCGGCCCTATCAGCTGACCATGGCGGCCCACAGCTTCTTCTGGCTGAAGCTGCTTGAACCGGACCAGATCGAAGGCGGTCTCGCCTCGGTCGAAACCGAGCGTGACACGATGCCTGAATTGGTTACGCTGGTGCTGCGCGATGGGTGGAGCGATTTGCTGAAAGGCGCCAATCTGGCCGAACTCAACCGCACCATCCTGCGCCAGTTCCTGCCGACCCAGCGTTGGTTCGCCGCCAAGGATCAATATCTTGAGCGGGCGCAGATCCGCGAAGCCGTGCAATTGCCGTCCCCGGACGGGCAATCCTGTTGCCTCGCCCTGGTCGATGCCGGCTTCTCGGACGGTCATGCCGAACATTATCTTTTGCCGCTCGATCTGGTTTGGGCGGCACCCAACGACGATGCGCGGGCCGGGCTGCAACCGGTCACCCTCGCCAATATTCGCCGCTTCCGGGCCGAAGGCGGGCTGATTGACGCCGCGATGCAGGAACGGCTGACCCTCGCCTTGATCGCGGCGATGGGCGAAGCCCGCGATCTGCCGACACCGGGCGGGGGCGTGCTGCAATGTCGCGCGACCTCGCGATTTGCCGAAACCGAGCCGCCCCGGGCGCCGATCATCCGCCGGCTGGGGGAACAATCGAACAGTTCGGTCGCCATTCAGGACTATGGCGTGCTGAAGCTTTATCGCCGGCTAGAGGACGGCATCCACCCCGAGATCGAGATGGGCCGCTTCCTGACCGAAACCGCAGGCTTCACCGGCACGCCGGCGCTTCTCGGCACGATCGAGCGGATCGGCCCGGACGGGGCGGTCACGGCATTGGGCGTGCTCACCACCTATGTGCCCAATCAGGGCGACGGCTGGAGCTTCGCCCAGGATCATTTGCGCCGGACTCTGCTGGAAAAATCCTCCGGTGCGACCGAGCAAGAGCATGATCTGCATATCTATTTTGTGGAACTGATCGGCCGGCTCGGGCGCCAGACCGCGGAGTTGCATCGCGCCCTGTGCCCCCAGGGCGATGCCGATCCGGCCTTCGAGCCCGAGCCGATCACGGATGCAGATCTGGCCGAATGGTGCCGATTCACCGCCGAGCAGGCCCGGCATGTGTTCGAGCGACTGGAGAAATTTCACGCTGCCGCGCCGGACCCGCTGATCGCCCGGCTCATCGCCTTGCAGAGCGCGTTGCACGCCCGGATCGAGCGCGCCCGCCGACTACGCATTCGTGCCGTCAAAATCCGCGGGCACGGCGATTTTCACCTGGGTCAGGTTCTGGCGGCGCAAAACAATTTCGTCATCATCGATTTCGAGGGCGAACCGCGGCGCAGCCTGAGCGAAAGACGGCACAAGCATACGCCGCTGAAGGACGTGGCCGGCATGGTCCGGTCGCTCGATTACGCGGCGGCGGTCGCCCTGCGCTCGGCCTCGGACCTGCCGCCGGCCGATCTCGCCGTGGCCGAGCGCCTGTGTACCGACTGGCGCGACCGCTCGATCGCCGCGTTTCTCGATGGGTATCGCGGGGCTGACGTGCCGTTCTGGCCGGACGACCCGGCGGCGGGCGAGCATCTCTTCGACCTGATGCTGCTCGACAAGGTGCTTTATGAAATCGGCTACGAACTCGCCAACCGGCCAGCTTGGTCGACGATTCCGGTCCAGGGCCTGATCGACTTGCTAGAGGCTGGCGATGGCGCGCGCTGACGGCCGTATCGACGAACTGCAAGGGGCGCGGTTGCGCGATCCTTTCGGCTTTCTGGGCCTGCATGAGGAGCGCGGCAAACTGCTCTGCCGCGCCTTCGTGCCCTGGGCCGAACGCTTGGCATTGCTCGACGCCGCCGATGGCAGTCAATTGACGAGGCTGTCCAAAGTCACGCCCGAGGGGCTGTTCGTTGGGCCGGTGCCGCGGGGCGACCGCTTTCCCTATCGCCTGCGGGCCTGGAGCGAGGACCGGATCGTCGACTTCGAAGATCCTTACCGTTTTGGGCCGGTACTGGGTGACATCGACTTGCACCTGCTGGGCGAAGGCCGGCATTTGCGCGCCTTCGAGCGATTGGGCGCGCAGCCGATGCAGATGGCGGGCGTCGAGGGGGTGGCATTCGCGGTTTGGGCACCAAATGCCGCCTCCGTCAGCGTGGTCGGTGCGTTCAATGAGTGGGACGGACGGCGCCACCCGATGCGGTTGCATCCGGGCGCCGGGGTCTGGGATCTGTTCGTGCCGCATGTCCCGGTCGGCGCCCCCTACAAATTCCACATCCGTGGCCCTGACGGCCACCTGCTGCCGCTCAAGGCGGACCCGGTTGCTCGGCAGGCCGAACACCGGCCCGCTACCGCCTCGGTCGTCGCACCGCTAACCGATTACCCATGGCGCGACCGGCACTGGCAGGACACCCGCGCCGACCGCAATGCGCGCGAAGCGGCGATCTCGATCTACGAGGTTCATCTGGGCTCGTGGCGCCGTCACCCCGACGGCAGCGTGCTCAGCTATCGGGAACTGGCCGAGCAACTGGTGCCCTATGTCGTCTCGCTCGGCTTCACCCATATCGAGGTGCTGCCGATCTCGGAATATCCGTTCGACGGTTCATGGGGCTATCAGCCGATCGGGTTGTTCGCGCCGACCAGCCGGTTCGGCACGCCGGACGATTTCCGCTATTTCGTCGATGCCTGCCACGAAGCCGGCCTTGCCTTGTGGCTCGATTGGGTGCCTGGCCATTTCCCGACCGATCCGCATGGCCTTGGCTGCTTCGACGGCACGCATCTCTACGAACATGCCGATCCGCGCCAGGGCTTTCACCAGGATTGGAACACGCTGATCTTCAATTACGGCCGCCCGGAGGTGGTCAATTATCTGACGGCCAACGCGCTCTCGTGGTTGGAGAATTTTCATATCGACGGGCTACGTGTCGATGCCGTCGCCTCAATGCTGTATCTCGATTACAGCCGCAAAGCCGGCGAGTGGGTGCCCAATCGGCTCGGCGGGCGCGAGAATCTGGAAGCGGTTGATTTTCTGCGCCGGCTCAACGAACTGGTGTTCGAGCACGCGCCGGGCGCCACAACCGCGGCCGAGGAATCGACCGCGTGGCCGATGGTCTCGGCCCCGACATATCTGGGCGGGCTGGGCTTCGGCTTCAAATGGAACATGGGCTGGATGCACGACACGCTGCGCTACATGTCCTATGATCCGATCCATCGCAAATATCATCACAGCGACCTGACCTTTGGCCTGATCTACGGCTTCAGCGAAAATTTCATCCTGCCGCTGAGCCATGACGAGGTCGTTCACGGCAAGGGTTCGCTGCTGAACAAGATGCCGGGCGATCCGTGGCAGCGTTTCGCCAATCTGCGCGCCTACCTTGCCTTCATGTGGACGCATCCGGGCAAGAAGTTGCTGTTCATGGGCGGCGAATTCGGTCAGGTGCGCGAGTGGAACCACGATGCCCAGCTCGATTGGCATCTGCTGGACGAAACACCGAATACCGGCCTCCTCCGGCTCGTCCAGGATCTGAACCGCCTCTATCGCGCCGAGACGGCGCTGCACCGGCTGGATGCCATGCCCGAGGGCTTCGCTTGGGTCGATGCGACGGACAGCGAACAGAGCGTGGTGAGCTATCTGCGCTTCGATGCCGATCGGCGGCACGCCGCTCTCATCGTGTGCAACTTCACGCCGATTCCCCGCTTGGGCTACCGGGTCGGCGTGCCGCGTGCCGGGCCTTGGCGCGAGCGACTGAATACCGATGCCGCCTGCTATGGCGGCAGCGATCTCGGCAATGCCGGCGGTGCCGTCACCGAACCGGTGGCGCGGCACGGCCATCCGCAATCGCTGCTCCTGCTGCTGCCACCGCTCGCAACGCTCGTCTTCACGGTGGCGTCACCATGAACCTCGACCATACGCCGCCGGTACATCCCATGCTGCTGCATGGCCGCCCCTATCCGCTGGGCGCGAACTGGGACGGGGCCGGGGTCAATTTCGCGCTGTTTTCGGCACATGCCCAGGCGGTCGATCTCTGCCTGTTCGATCCGCAGGGTCAGCGCGAGATCCGGCGGCTCCGGCTGCCGGAATATACCGATCAGGTCTGGCACGGCTATCTGCCGGAGGCGCGGCCCGGCCTCCTCTATGGCTATCGGGTTCACGGCCCCTATGATCCGCGCAACGGCCACCGGTTCAATCCCAACAAGCTGTTGGTCGACCCCTATGCCCGCTCGATCCGCGGCCCGCTGCGCTGGAGCGACGCGCATTTCGGTTACCGCGCCGGCAGTAGCCGGGACGATCTGAGCTTCGATCGTCGCGACAACGCCCGCGGCATGCCGAAATCGGAAGTCGTCGAAAGCGCCTTCACCTGGGGCGAGGACCGGCCGCCGCGCACGCCGTGGGAGGAAACCGTCATCCTGGAAGCCCATGTCAAGGGCCTGTCCCAACGCCATCCCGACGTGGAACCGCGGCATCGCGGCTCCTTTGCCGGCCTCGCTTCGGCACCGGTCATCGACCATTTCGTTCGGCTCGGCATCACGGCGGTCGAATTGCTGCCGATCCAATGGTTCGTCAACGATCGAACGCTGGTGCAGAAGAGCAAGGTCAATTACTGGGGCTATAATACACTAGGTTTCTTTGCGCCCGATCCGCGATTTCTCGTGAGCGGGCGGATCGAGGAAATGAAGACCGCGATCCGCCGCCTGCACGAGGCCGGGATCGAAGTGATTCTCGATGTCGTCTACAATCATACCGCCGAAGGCAATCAGCTCGGGCCGACCCTGTCGTTCCGCGGGATCGACAATGCCAGCTATTACCGGCTGGCGGCCGACCGGCGCTTTTATACCGATTACACCGGGACCGGAAACACGCTGAACCTCCATCACCCGCGCGTGTTGCAGTTGGTCATGGACAGTCTGCGCTATTGGGCAAACGAAATGCGGGTCGACGGATTTCGTTTTGATCTGGCAACGACGCTGGCGCGCGAGGAAGAAGCATTCGAATCCGGCAGCGCGTTTCTTGATGTCATTCGTCAAGATCCCGCTTTCAACGCCTTGAAACTGATCGCTGAACCCTGGGATCTCGGCCCCGACGGTTATCGCGTCGGTGGCTTTCCGCCGGGCTGGGCCGAATGGAACGGGCCGTTCCGCGACACCGTCCGCCGGTTCTGGAAAGGCGACGAAGGCATGCTGCCCGCCCTGGCGAGCCGCGTCGCCGGCTCGTCTGATCTGTTCGGCTATTGTGGCCGCCGCCCCTGGGCCTCGATCAATTTCGTCACGGCCCATGACGGCTTCACGCTCGAAGACCTGGTTTCCTATGACGCCAAGCACAATGAAGCGAATGGCGAAGACAATCGCGACGGCAATGACGCGAATTTCGCCTGGAATTGCGGCGCCGAGGGACCGACCGACGATCCGACGATTCTGGCACTGCGACGCCGGCAGAAGCGCAATCTCATGGCGACTCTGCTGCTGTCGCTCGGCGTGCCGATGCTACTGGCCGGTGATGAGCTGGGTCGCAGCCAGCAAGGCAACAACAATGCCTATTGTCAGGACAACGAGATTTCCTGGCTCGATTGGCGACCGGGTCACGAAGATGACGAACATTTCCGGCGTTTCGTCGAATTCCTGATCCGCTTGCGGCGCAGCCATCGCGTGTTTTCCCGGCCACATTTCTTTCGCGGCATCGAACAGGCCGACGGACTCAAGGACATCACCTGGGTAACACCCGAAGGCCGGGAGTATGAGGCCGACGATTGGAACAAACCTTATGCCAAATGCCTGGGCTATGTGCTGAACGGACAGGCCGGCGCGTATTATCGCGGCACGACCGGGCACCGCGACGTCGATATCAGCTTCCTCGTGCTGCTCAACGCACATCATGAAGATATATTGTTCCACCCACCGCCAACGCCGGAGCCGATCCTCTGGGAAGCGCTGATCGACACGGTGGCCGAAACCGGCCTTGCGGCACCGGGCACCGAAATTGCCGCCGACCGCCCCTTCATGCTGGCCGCCCGGTCGCTTGCGCTCTTCAGCGATCGCAGGCTCGTGTCATGAGGCGACGGCGCGAACTGCCCTTCGGGGCCGAGATCACACCCACTGGCGTCCAATTTCGCCTGTGGGCACCGGACACGGCAACGGTGGCGCTCCGGCTGGAAGATGGGCCGGAGATCGCGATGGTGCCCGAAGGCGAAGGCTGGTTCGGCCTGACCACGGAGGAAGCCACGGCCGGCACCCGCTATCGCTATCGTATCGGCCGTGACCTCTATCCCGATCCGGCCGCACGCAGCCAGCCCGAAGGCACGTTCGGCCCCAGCGAGGTGATCGATCCGCTCGCCTATGACTGGTCGGACGGTGATTGGGCCGGCATCGCCTGGGAACGCGCAATCATCTACGAGTTGCATGTCGGCGCCTTTTCCGATGCCGGCGATTTCCTCGGCGTGATCAACCATCTCGACGATCTCATGGCGCTCGGCGTCACACTGATCGAACTGATGCCGGTGGCGGAATGTCCCGGCCGCTGGAACTGGGGCTATGACGGCGTGCTGCCCTTCGCGCCGGCCAGCCGCTATGGTGGCCCGACAGGATTGAAGCGGCTGGTCGAGGCCTGCCACGCCAGCGGCATCGGCGTGATTCTTGATGTGGTCTATAATCACTTCGGTCCCGAAGGCAATTTTCTGCCGGCCTATGCCCGAAGCTTCTTCACCCCCGGGCACGAGACGCCATGGGGTGCCGCGATTAATTTCGACGATGAGAAGGCCGGGGCGGTACGCCGGTTCTTCATCGAGAACGCGCTTTATTGGCTTGAGGAATATCACTTAGACGGTCTACGCCTGGACGCGGTTCACACCATCGTCGATGACGGCCCCCGACCGTTCCTGGTCGAACTGGGCGAGCGGATTCGCCGGGGTTTGCCGAACCGCCCGATTCACCTGATCGTCGAGAACGATCGCAACGATCCGGCGCTGCTCGGGCACGGAAGCGGCGGTCCCGGCCCATACGATGCCCAATGGAACGACGATTTCCACCACGCTTTGCGCGTCATACTGACTGGCACTCATAGCGGCTATTACGCGGACTACCGCGACGATCCGGTCGACCGGCTGGGAAAGGCACTGGCCGAAGGCTTCGCCTATCAGGGCGAAATTTCGGAATTTCGCGGCAAGCCGCGCGGCGCGCCCTCGACCGCGCTGCCGCCGGTCGCGTTCGTCAACTTCATCCAGAACCACGATCAGGTCGGCAATCACGCCTATGGCTGGCGTTTGCCGAAATTCGTGACGGAACCGGCGCTCCGGGCGGCGGCGGCACTTCTTCTGCTCTCGCCCGCGATTCCGCTGCTGTTCATGGGCGAGGAATGGGCGAGCGAGACCCCCTTTCCGTTCTTCTGCGATTTCGAGGATGAACTCGGCCATGCGGTGCGACGCGGCCGCCTTGCCGAGTTCGCCGGTTTCGCCGAATTCCGCGACGAAGCGGCACGAATGAGGATACCCGACCCGCTCGCCGAGACGACATTTCTCAGCGCGAAGCTCGATTGGCCACGCGCGGCGGAAACCGGTCACGCCGAGATGCTGGCGCTCTATCGCCACCTGACGCTGCTGCGCCATCGGCACATCGTCCCGCTGCTGGCCGTGCAGAACGCCTATGGGCGCGTCGAGCGGTTCGGTGCGGGCGGCCTCGCGGTTCGATGGCAACTGGCCGGACGGGATTTGCGGCTGATCGCCAATCTGGGCGATCGACCGGCCGGGGGATATCCGGCGGAAACCGG
>JAXDMU010000313.1:0-2738 GCA_034665905.1 Aliidongia sp.
GACCAGCGGGCCAGGGCCGTGCGCGCCTCGTCCAGATAGAATGGGCTGAGATCGAGCGCGGTCACGGCGAGGCGAGGCCAGTTGGTCTTGACCTCGCGCAGGAACCGGCCGGTGCCGCAGGCGATATCGATCAGCCGCGCCCGGCGCTGTCCGATCGGCGCCAGTGCCTGGGCGATCGACGGCAGTGCCCGGCGGCGCATGGCATCGGCCCCGCCCATGAACAGCACCTCGACCTGATGATCGTAGATCTCGGCCGAGCGGCGCGACAGCCAGCCGTCGGTCTGGTAATGGAAGTTTTGCAGATAATAGCGCGGGAAATTGCCCTCGGGCGGGGCCGCCACCTCCTGATGCTGCTCGGCATGGCGCCGTGCATCGACCCGGCCGAGATCGCGGAAGAAGGCGCCGGCCTTGCGCAAGGCGGCGACCGGGCTCGATCCCAGATCGGCCGGCGGCGCGTACTCCCCGGCCTCGATCCGCGCCAGATCCAAGGCCAGGAAGGCCCGCAAATCGGCGAGCAATGTGCGGCCTGGCGGCAGGCGTGCCTTCAGCGCAGGCGGCGTCGGCGTCGGTTCGACCAGCCGCTCGGCCAGCAATTTCTGACCGAGATACCAGGAAAACCGAGCACCGGCGGCGGCGCGATAGACGAAACGGTCGAGCAGATCCGGCATCGGGGCAACTCCGTGGTATCCGCGGCATCAAGCCAAAGGACGAGCGGGATTATAGCGGTTCGTGCGCGCGCACCCCACCGTCATTTTCCGGGAAGCAACCCGGCCAACGCCAGCGCAAAGCCATGGGCATCGCCCGGCCAGCGGGCCGAGACGTATTGGCCGTCGATCACGGTAAAGCCGTTCGGCCGCTCCGGCGTATCGCGCGTGAGCGGGGTCGGGCCGGCGACGAAATCTTCCGGTCGCGCGAGTGCCGCCGTCACCTCGTCTTCGACCGGCACCGGATATGTCCGGTAATAATCGCCGCGCCGGAGCCGGGTCAGGGTCCAGGCGAGCAGTTCCTGGCGGCGCAGCAGAGCGGTGGTCCGCCGGCCATGCAGCACCGATTTTCCCGATGCCTGGGCGCGCGCGGCCAGCAGGACACCGTGGCAGATCGCACCGACTGGCTTGCCTTGGGCGAAACACGCAGCGACGACACGCTGCAACAGCACTGATTCGAGATAGGGCCGCATGCCCTTGGCGTGGCCGCCGGACAGCAGCAGCGCATCGAAAGATGCCGGTTCGATCGCGGCCCAGGGACGCGGCGCGCGAAACTCCAGACACCCGATCATCGCCTCATAGGCGGCGCGGCCGTTGCGGTCGGCCCGCAGCACGGGCGCCAGCATGCCAAGCCCGGCACCGGTCACCATCCGCTCGTCGGCCACGCCGGGTGCGCCGTCTGGCGTCGCGAAACAAACATGATGGCCGAGCCCGCTAAGCACGCGCCACGGCACGCCGGTTTCGCTCGGATCAAAATCGCTGCTCGGCAGCGGCATCAGAATCGTCGCCATGGCGTTCTCTACTTTTGGTGAGGCCCGCCAATTCGATTGCTTTCCTTCCGTGGCGTCAACATCATCCTAATCCCGCAACGCGTTCACAGGCGACCGAATATGGCATTGACCCTGACCAACCTTGCCGACCACGTGAATCTGGAGGTCGGCGTTTCCGACTGGATGACCATCGATCAGGCGCGCATCGACCGCTTCGCCGAATGCACCGGCGATTTCCAATGGATTCACATCGATGCGGTACGCGCCAAGGATGGTCCGTTCGGCACCACCGTGGCACATGGCTTTCTGACCTTGTCGCTGATCCCGCAAATGCAGGCGGGCATCTGGGCCAACCCGTCAGGCATTGCCATGGCGTTCAATTATGGTCTCAACCGGGTGCGCTTCGCCGCGCCGGTGAAATGCGGCAACCGGGTCCGCGACCGGATCACCCTGACCCAGATGGAGGACAAGGGCGGCGGCCGGCTCTTGCTGACCATGGAGCATGTCATCGAGATCGAAAGCCAGGACAAGCCGGCCCTCGTCGCGACATCACTCACCATGGTGATGGGCGGTTGAAGCGGTGATGCCGCGGCGATGAGCGAGCGTGCGGGCGGGGATGACCGGCTCCGCCTGAAGCGCCGCCGTTTGCGCCGGATGCGGGTGCTGGCGACCGGGCTGCTGCTGGCGATGGTGGCCCTGCTCGTCGTCTCGGTAGCGCTGAAGCCGCGCTATCCCTGGCTCGTCTGGCTCGAAGCCTTTGCCGAGGCGGCGGTGGTTGGCGCCGTGGCCGATTGGTTCGCGGTGGTGGCCTTGTTCCGCCATCCGCTCGGCCTGCCGATCCCCCATCCCGCGATCGTGCCGCGCAACAAAAACCGGATCGGCGCCGAACTCGGGAAATTCGTCGAGCAGAATTTCCTGACGCCGGAAAACATCGTCGCTAAGCTGACCCAGCTCGATATGGTCGGCCATGCTGCCGGCTGGCTGGCCCGGCGCGAGCACAGCCAGCAGGTCGCGGCCACGATCCGTGAATTCCTGCCGCGCCTGCTCGCCGCGTTCGACGATGCCGAGATCGAACGACTGATCGCCGGCACGGTGGCATCCCGGATCGAGGCGATCGATCTGGCCAAAGCCTCGGGGAGTGTCCTGGCGATCGTCACGGCCGGCGGCCGGCATCAGGCGGTGCTCGATCAGATCCTGAACCGGGTCGGGCAATGGCTCGACCGCAACCGCGCCGTGATCAAGCACAAAATCGGCCAGCAAACCT